>VFZS01000034.1 GCA_016871095.1 Acidobacteriota bacterium | reverse complement strand
GTAGCTTGCGCCGAAACCGGTAACCGAGCCGCGAGCGTCAGCGAGCGGTCTGAATCGCGCAGAGCTTACGGCGCTGGGGTTAGCCCTTGGGCTCCAGGATGAAGGTGGGCGCCACGCCAGCCAGGCTCGGTAGCTTGCGCCGAAACCGGTAACCGAGCCGCGAGCGTCAGCGAGCGGTCTGAATCGCGCAGAGCTTACGGCGCTGGGGTTAGCCCTTGGGCTCCAGGATGAAGGTGGGCGCCACGCCAGCCAGGCTGGAGAAGCCACTCTCGCCGGTGGTCAGCCAGCTTGAACAGCCCTGCACCTTGCCCAGGTAAGCGTGCGGGTGCAGGTCCACCTGCATGGTCCTCATCTCCAGTTGCCCGTAGCGCAACAGCGGGAAGGTGGCGAAGTTAGATTCGACCCGCTCCTGCACCACGAAGGGCGTCCGCAAGGCTCGCCGCAGCGAACGCTCCCAGCCGCTGTCGTCGGATTCCCAGCCCCGCACCAGGTGCTGCTCGCCCACGCCGTCGTTGGGCTTGAGCACCAGCTTCTCGCGGTTCTTCAGGATGAACTCCAACAGATCGACGGTCTGGTCCTGGTAGCTGGTCTTCACCGGGCGCACCACCCGCGTCCAAGGGATGTACTGGCGGATGGCCTTGCGCTCGGCGGCGGGGAACGTGGCGGTGAGGGTTTCGTCGGTCAGCAAGTCAAAGATGGCCTTCTTGTGCGCCAGCTCCGAGCGAAAGCTGTTCACCACGCATACCTTCTTGTCGCGGTAGGCCCGCACCAGCGGGTGCGACAAGTCAAACCGCAGCAGGAACTCCTGCACCTTCACCCGGCGACAGATCAGGTCGATCTCGAACCTGCCGCTGCGCAACACGCCGCCGCGGTACTCGAGCTGGTCCGGCCAGACGATCTCCGCCTCGTAGCCTTCGCCGCGGAAGAACTCGCGCAGCAACACGTACTCGCCCTGGTCGGGCGTTTGGAAGGCTTGCCGGAACTCCAGAATGCCGATGCGCGGCTGGCGCTTGCCCCCGAATTGCTTATAGGCCTTCAGCATGGCCGTCAGCAGGTGCTTCTTGCCGCCCAGTTTCTCCAGCGCGTAGCGCTTGCGGAATTCCTTGACCGGCGGGCAGTCGTAGAACAAGTCCGCCAGCGCTTCCCCGTACGCCACTCCCACCGCCGTATCCGCGTTGTACTCGACAAAGTACAGCGACCCATTGGTCAGCCGCGTGTCCAGCAGCGAAGTGACCGCCAGAATGGGATAGCCCGGGTCCACCGTGGCCAGCATCTTCTCGGCTGGCAGAAGTTCCATGCGCGACAGCAAGGCCGGGTTGGCCAGAGCCATCTGCTTGATCCGGTCAATGGCCGAGAACAGCGCCTCGGCGGCGCGCACTAGAGACTCGTACTGCCGGCGCGTGATGAAGTGCGGCCGCAGGAAGGGGCACACCGGCCGGCCCGCCTGGGTGAGATGCTCCGCCTGCATCCGCTCGGAAAGAGCCTGGGCCCAGGCCATACGCTTGAAGGGCTCGGCCTCCAGGATCTTGTGGTAGCGAGCTACCGCCTCCTCTAACTGGGTCATTCTGACTTACTTCCAGGGACTTCTTCTTTCAGTATCCCACAGGGGGTCCACAAAGGGGAAGAACCGATCGGTGTTTTTCAGGTAAGTCCTGTAATTTCAGCAAGATACGGCCAGCGCAGATTTTTGCCGCAGGCCCTTGCGGGGCCCCCTGCGGAACCCTCCCCGGGTGCTATGCTGAGGACTGGCGCGGAGGGACCATGTACCGACTTCTCAAATGCGTCTGCGGGCTAACCCTCACCCTGGCCGTGGCCGCCTTACTGGCCGACGAGGGCATGTGGCTGTTCAACCAGGCCCCCAAGGACCAGATCATGCATCGCTACGGCTTCGAGTTGACCGGCGCCTTCCTGGATCAGCTCCGCCTGGCGTCGGTGAAGACCCCGGGGGCCTCGGCCTCGATCGTTTCCCCCAACGGCCTTATCTTCACCAACCACCACGTGGCTTCCGGCTGCATCCAGCGGCTCAGCTCGGCCCGGCACAACTACATGGCCGGCGGGTTTCACGCGGCGCGAGAGTCCGACGAGCTGAGGTGCCCCGGCATGGAGGTCACCGTGCTCTTGCGCATCCAGGACGTCACCGCCCGGGTCAACGCCGGCGTCCAAGCCAGGCCGGGCACTCCCGAGGCCAACGAGCAGCGTCGCGCCGCGATGTCCGCTGTCGAGAAGGAGTGCGCCGCAGCGGCCGGCAATCGCTGCGACGTAGTTACTCTCTACTCCGGCGCGCTCTACCACCTCTACGAATCCAGGAAGCACACCGACGTCCGCCTGGTGTTCGCTCCCGAATTCGACATCGCTTTCTTCGGCGGCGATCCGGACAACTTCACCTACCCGCGCTACTGCCTGGACGTCACGTTTCTGCGGGCGTACGAGAATGGCCGGCCCGCCCAGACTCCGCGCTACCTCCAGTGGAGCCGCCAGGGAGCCCGGGACGGCGAGACGGTGTTCGTCTCCGGCCATCCCGGTTCCACTGACCGCTTCATCACTCTGGCGCAGGTCGAGTACCTGCGCGACACCTCTTACCCGCTCTCGATTGCGTACTGGGAAGCGGCCATCGCCGCGCTGAAGACCTACGGCGCGCACAGCGCGGAGAACGCCCGCGTGGCTCGCGACAAGGTCTTCCGCGCCGAGAACAGCCTGAAGGCACGCACTTGGGAGCTTAAGGGACTGCGCGAGGCTTCGCTCCTCCAGCGCAAGCGCCAGCGCGAGCAGGCCCTGCGCGACCGCATCCGGAAAGATGCGCAGCTCCGCCAGTCCGTGGGCAGCGCCTTCGAGGACATCGCCGCCGCCTACCAGCAGTGGGCGCCCCGGTACAAGGAATACCAGAGCCTGGAGCGCGGTCCTCTCTACTCCGACCTGTTCCGCATCGCCCGCCACGTGGTGCGCTTGCCCGAGGAAAAGGCCAAGCCGAACGGCCAGCGCCTCCGGGAGTACAACGACGCTGCTCTTGCTTCACTCGAAGTGGATCTGTATGCCCAGACGCCCATCACCGAGTCGGTGGAAGTCACGGTGCTGGCCACCTGGCTGCGCTTCATCGAGCAGCACCTCGGCGCGGGCCATGAGACCGTCAATGCCGTGCTCGGCGGCCGCACCCCCGAGCAGGCGGCTCAACTCTACGTCGGCGCCACCCGGCTGAAGGACCTCGCCGAGCGCAAGCGCCTGGCCGCGAGCCTCGATGCGGTGAAATCCTCCCAGGACGGCATGGTGCGCCTGGCGCGGCTCGTGGACCCGGCGGCCCGCGCCGTGCGCAAAGCCTACGAAGACGGCGTGGTGGCCGTTGAGACCGCCGCCGCCCCTCGCGTTGCACGCGCCCGCTTCGCCCTGTTCGGCGCCGCCGAATACCCCGACGCCACCGGCACCCTGCGGCTTTCCTTCGGCGCGGTGAAGGGCTATCGCAACGCTCAAGGCCAGCCGGTGGCCTTCGCCACCGACTTCACCGGGCTATACGCCCGCGCCACCGGCCAGGAACCCTATCGCCTTCCGGAACGCTGGCTCAAGCTGAAATCGACCCTCGACCTCAAGACCCCCTTCAACTTCGTCAGCACCGCCGACATCATCGGCGGCAACTCCGGCAGCCCCGCCGTCAACACCCGGGGCGAGATCGTGGGCGTCATCTTCGACGGCAATCTGGAAGCCATGCCCAACCGCTTCCTCTACGACGATGCTCAGGCCCGCGCGGTGCTGGTGGCCGCGCAAGGCATCGTCGAGGCGCTGCGCCGGATCTACCGCGCCGAAAAGCTGCTGACTGAGTTGGGCTTGGCGGGCAGGTAGGAGGCACGACCATGCTGGTGCTGCTGGCGTTGATTCTCACCGTGGCGCAGGCGGTTTCGCCTGCGCAGGGGCAGGCCCGGCCGGCTGAAGGCCGGCCCCACGGAACCGAGGTCGTGCTCAACCCCGACGGCGCCTGGTGCTGGTTCCAGGACGAGCGGGCGCTCATCTACCGGGACAAACTGACGGTAGGCTCCATCAGCCGCCAGGGCGACGTGCAGGCCACCACCTGGGAGTTGAAGCGCGGCCGCGTCGGCATCGCCACGCTGCGCGCGAAGTTCCAGGTGGATGACCACAACGTCCCCGGCTTCCTCCTCCGCCGCGACGGCCGCCTGATGGCCTTCTACACCGAGCACGGCGGCCAGCGCATGTACCACCGCACCTCCGCCAAACCCTTTGACGCCACCGCCTGGGAACCGGAGCTGAGCTTCGACGCCGGCCTGAAGACGCGCTTCACCTACGCCAACCCCTTCCAGTTGTCCCGCGAAGGCCGGCGCATCTACTTCTTCTACCGGAACCTGGACTTCAACCCCACCTGGTCGGCCTCCGACGACGACGGCAAGACCTGGAGCGATGGGCGCAACCACATCTACTACCAGAAGGGCGACCGGCCATACGTGAAGTATGCCTCCGACGGCCGCGACACCATCCACTTCGCCTTCACAGACGGGCACCCCAACCGCCCCTTCCTGAACAACCTCTATCACGCCTGCTACCGGCAGGGCGGGCTCTACCGCAGCGACGGGACGTTTCTCCACAAACTCGCTGACGGCCCGGTGAAGACCACCGAGGCCACCCGCATCTACGACGGCACTGGTCCCGCCGGCGAGGCCTGGGTGTGGGACATCCATCTGGATCCCGCGCGGCGTCCGGTGATCGTGTACACCTCGCACCCCAGCTCGACCGACCATCGCTATCGCTACGCCCGCTGGAACGGCGCAGCGTGGGAGGATCACCAGATCGCCTACGCCGGCAAGCGGCTCTACGAGCGCGAAGCCTACTACTCGGGCGGCATCTGCCTGGACCCCGACAACATCAACGTGGTCTACCTCTCTTCGGATGTCAACATCCACAACGGGCAGCCCAACACCAGCGGCCATCGGGAGATCTACCGGGGCGAGACCGGCGACGGCGGCAAGTCCTGGACCTGGCAGGCCCTCACCGCCAACTCGACCCGCGACAACCTGCGGCCCATCGTGCCGGCGGGCCATCCGGGCAAGACCTTTGTGCTGTGGTACCGCGGCACGTATCGCACCTACGTCGATTTCGAAGCCGAGGTGGTGGCCTTCACCGACGCCAGGCTGCCCGCTGTGACCCAGCGCGTCTCCCACGACCCCGCGCCGCGCTGATTCCTGCGGGCTCACCAAGTGTGAATCCGCGCCTGGAAGATGCCGGTCTCGCCCGAGCGGCGCATCAGGCCCGGGTTCCCGGTGGCGGCCACGGCGAAGGCCTGGGGGAACAGCGTCGCGCTCACCGTACCAGCAGAATCCGTGACCCGTTCGTAGTCCCTCCCTACAAGGGGTATACTGCTCCAATGACACGCAGAAACCTGATGGCCGCTCCCGCGGTCGCCGCTTTGAACACGACCGCCGCCGCGCCGCTCAAGCCCTCCCTCTTGACCCTGACCCGCTTCCAGTTGCGGAACGGCCCCGACAACCAGCGGCAGCGCGCCGCCGACTTCCTGAAAGCCTACGTCCCCGTGGCCAGGCGCGCCGGCGCCGGGCCGATGGGCGTTTTTTCGGGAACCGTCGCCGAGGACAGCCCGTTCCTATTGGCGCTGTCGAGCTACCCCGGTCTGGCCGAGCTGGAAGCCGCTGAGGCCAAAGCCACCGCCGACCCTGAGTTTCACAAGGCCGTGACGGCCTGGTACGCCGGCGGGCTGCCATACATGCGCATCGAGGTGTCGCTGCTGCGCGCCTTTGGCGGTTTCGCCACTATCGCGGTCCCGCCCACGGAGGGCCGCAAGGCGCCGCGCCTGTTCGAGCTGCGCGTCTATGAGTCCGTCAACTACCTCACCCTGGAGCGCAAGATCCAGATGTTCGAGCAGGGCGAGATCGACATCTTCCGTCGCGTGGGCCTGCTGCCGGTCTTCTTCGGCCGAACCCTCGCCGGGCGCAACATGCCCAACCTCACCTACATGGTGGCGCACGACGACTGGGCCGCGCGCGAGCGCCACTGGCGCGCCTTCGGCGGCGATCCCGAGTGGAAGAAACTGCGCGAGCAGCCCGGCCTGAGCGACGCCGAGATCGTCTCCAACATCTCCAGCTCGCTGCTCAGCCCGCTGCCTTTCTCGGAGATACGCTAGTGTGCTGTCCAAGCAATAACTAAGCAATTCATTGTTTCGACTTTCTCTTGCGGGGCAGCGTGCATCCCGGCTGGATTTTCTCGAGTGTCTGCCGACAGCGCGATAGCTTCTCCACGATCGACTCGACGGTGGCCGCCCATACGAACGGTCTCGGCTTCTCGTTCCAGGTGGTTAGAAATTCCTCAATAGCTTTCTCAAGATCCTCTACGCTGCCGAACGACCCGCGCCGGATCCGCTTGCGGGTCAACTCTCCAAACCACCGCTCCACCAGATTCAGCCAACTGCAACTGGTGGGCACGAAGTGAGGAACAAAACGGGGATGACGCTGCAACCAGGTCCGCACCCTGGGATGTTTATGAGTGCCATAGTTGTCCATCACCAAGTGCAGAGGGATCTCCCCCGGAAATTCTCGGTCCAGCCGCCGTAGGAACCGCAAGAATTCCTGGTGGCGATGCCGTTCGAAGCACTCTCCCACCACGCGTCCTTGCAACACTTCCAAGGCCGCGAACAAGGTCGTCGTCCCGTTACGCTTGTAGTCGTGCGTCATCGTGCCGCAGCGACCTTTCTTGATCGGCAGGCCCGGTTGCGTGCGGTCGAGCGCTTGGATTTGGCTCTTCTCATCCACACACAGCACCATGGCCTGCTGCGGCGGATTCAGATATAGACCCACCACGTCCGTCAACTTCTCCAGGAACTTGGCGTCCCGCGACAGCTTGAATGTCTTCACCCGGTGGGGCTTGAGGTTGTGACTCTGCCAGATAGTGTGGATCGTGGACTTGCTGACGTTCTGGCTGGCGGCCATCAGCCGACAACTCCACTGTGTCATTCCCTTGGGCTTGGTGCGAAGGGTGGCATCCACGATCGCCTGGATCTTCTCCGGGCCGTAGGTGGGCTTGCGTCCGCGCCCGGGGGCCACCTCCCACAAACCATCCAGGCCATCCTGTTGAAAGCGGCCACGCCACAAGATGACGGTGTTGCGATTCACCGCCAAGTCCCGGGCGATCGCGCTGTCGGATTGTCCAGCGGCTGCGGCTAACACGATGCGGCTGCGCAAGGACACCTGTTGAGGTGTCCCGAAGGCTGCTACCCATTGGCGCAGTTGCCCCTCATCAGTTGGGTCGAGAGCCAGGGCCGGCTGAACTCGTGGCACGAGTCCAGGATAACCGAATCCTGCGTATTTGTCTAGGTATTTGTTGGACAGCACACTAGCGCCTCCTGGACCACGTTGCCGCAGGTGTCCGTTCGAGAGGGAAAGACGAACACGTCCATGTCGGCGTAGGCGCTGGCCAGCGCCTCTGCGTGCAGCACTCCGGTGAATTCGGCCCTCTCGAGCCGCCGCTCCAGCCAGCTCCGCTCGCTGCCGGCGCCGACGATCAAGAAACTGACCTCGCGCAGCCCCACCGCCCGCACGGCGGCCTCCACTCGCGGCAGCAGACGGAGGTTCTTCTCCGGCATCAGCCGGCCCACGAAGCCCAGCACCAGGCCGCTGTCCGTGCGGCGTCTCCGGCAGGGGTTGAACAGCTCCGTGTCGATGCCGCGGCCCATCCGGAAGACCGGTTTCCCGGTTCGCTCACGCAGCAGTTGGAGCAGTTGCGGGTTGGGTGCGAACAGCAGGTCCCCGCGTGAGAAGAACCACACCACGCGGCCCAGCACGAAGCGCTCCACCACCCCTGCGGCAGCCCGGTTGAGGCCCTGCGGGAACCAACTCAACAGCTTGTCCACCTGCCGGCCCGCGAACTGGTGCAGGTTGGTGTGCCAGGAGAGCGCCAGGCGAGTCTTAAGGCGCGCCGCTAGGATGGCGCTCGCGATACCGAGATCCCCCGGACTGGTGAGGTGAATGAAGTCGGGGTGAAAACCGCGAAGCACGCCTTCGATGCGCTCCAGTTGCCGGTAGAAGCAGGCCTCGAAGTGCAGGTCGGGGTCCACGGGAACGGATAAGGGACCGCGGGGCAACTCCAGGCTCCAGACAGATCCCTCCCGCCGGAAATCCGGCGCCCCGCCCCAGCGAACCGACAGGAAAGGTAGTTGGCGGCGCCGGGCGAACGCCTCCCATTCCCGGCAGGTGCGCGCCACGCCGTTGACCTCGTAGTAGGTGTCGGCCAGCAGGGCGATGCGCGGCATCACGGCCATGCCTACGCTCCCAGTTCAGCCTGCCTCCCCAACGCCAGACGGAGCGTGAGCCGCAGGCGTGGGTCGGCCAGAAAACCCACCGCCGAGATGAACCAGCGGATCGGCCACGGCCCTCCTGAGGGCCAGAACCGCGCCAGCGGAACGACTTCGCCGTCGTCCGCCTGGTGGAACACCCGGTCCACCCAGCGCGTGTGGCCGACCAGGCCCGGCGTGGTTTCCACCACGTGCCAGATGCACTCGGTATACCGCACGGCCAGGGGCTCGCGGTAGTGGGGCAGAAACAGCACCCGGCTGGCGTGATCCCGCCGGATTTCCTCGACGAACTCGTCGAAGCTGGCGGCGTTGGTGAGGTTGACGTTGGCGTTGGGCTCCCTGCCGTGCCGGTCTCCGCCCGACACCACGGGCAGACTCAGCGCCGATGCCAGCGCCATCACCGCGCGGTTGTCCTTATGCGGCTGGAGGCCGTTCAGCTCCAGGGCATGCAGCCGGCCACGGCAGCGGGCCAGGAAGTGCATCAGCAGCGGCACGTGCTGGTCGCGCGGCGCCCGCTCTTCGTTGCTGAAAGGGTGGTTCATAACCAGCAGGACGGCTGGTATGGCGCTCAACCAGGCCAGCAGCTCCTCCAGCCGGGGCTGTTCGGGCCGCGCGGCGAAATCGGACAACGCTGCCTGCACCGCGCGGACTTGGGCGGCGGGCAGGTTGTGCACCCCCAGGTGGAAGACGGTCGGGCCGTACGGCACGGTCCATTCCAGCGAGTACGGGACCGGCACGCCGATGGCCCGCAGCTCGGTGCAGGCTTCCAGGACGTCATGATCGGTGAGCGACACCAGGGGTCGCAGTCCCAGCGTGTTCTCGATCTGGGCGGCCTCCAGGTCGAAGGCCGCGTGCGGATGCAGCGGCGGCCTCCAGGAAAGGCGTTCGTACTGCACCGGGCCGTCCCGGGAACCGTGGCGGCTCTCCAGGGTCCTCACCAGCGAGCGGACCAGAGGCGCCCTTTCCAGGATCCGGGGGATGAAGTCCAGCGACTCCCGCGAGTGCACGGTGTGACTGTGGAGTGAAACCGCGGTGGAATAGCCCCGGGCGGCGTCCCGGTTCCGCCACAGGCATTCCACGCCGGCGCGGCGTACCGGGCCGCTGATGCGAACTGGCATAAGACATTTATGACTGGTTTTGTTTTAATGCCTGTAACCGTAGTGTTAACTTTTGCACCATCCGGCGGCGGCGGCACCCGGCCACCGGCACGGGCGCCGCCCCGCGATTCATGCGTTTGGAATCCCACGGCCGCCCTCCTGTAACAAAGCGCCGGGCAGCCGCGGCCCGCTGCATGATCCGGACGATTCCCACGGGCGCCATCGCCGGCCACCGCCTCGCGCCAGGGGACGGTTCAGTCTGTCCCCGGGCGCGCGCAGCGCCTGGGCAGGTCAGGCTACCGCCCGAACAGGCTGCGCCTCGGGGCGGGCGGGTCGGTGCCGCGCAGGGCGCGCCAAAGAATGTCGTTCAACTCGTGGTCGTCGATGCGGTCGGCTTCGCTGAAATCCAGCGCCGCCGAGCGCGCCGCGGTGGGCGAGGCCGCCGGGTTGCGCTCCTCCAGCGACATTCGCGGCTTCTCGGCGGTGTAGGGACGCAGGTCCGGCGTGGCCTGGAAGGCATTCGCCATGGGCCGCGCGGCGGCGTCAAAGTGCGTCATCGGCCGCAGCCCCAGGATCAGCTCCATGCTGCGCAGCACCGAGGTGGTGTTGTACATGGTGCTGTCCACCACCCGCCGCTTGGCGTAGGGCGAGATGACGAAGGCCACCGAGCGGTGTGAATCCACGTGGTCGGGGCCGTTCTGCGCGTCATCCTCGAGCACGAAGATGGCCAGCTTGGGCCAGAAGCGGCTCTTGCTGAGGCCCTCCACTATCATTCCCAGCGCATAGTCGTTATCGGCGAAGGCGGACAGCGGAGCGATCTTGCCCGCACTGGTCCCCGAGGTGTGGTCGTTGCCCAGCCGCATCAGGATCAGCCGCGGCATCTGGCCCGTTTTCTCGAACTCGGCCAGGTCGCGCAGGAAGACCTGGGCCCGCTCGACGTCCGGGTAGTCCATGTCGAAGCCCCGAAAGTGGAGGTTGGTCACACGGTTCAGGATGGCATCCCGCACGGCCTCCACCTGAAGCCCCTCCGGCGACGGCGCCTTCCGGTTGGTCACCCAGTACCCGTAGTTGCGCATGGAGACGCCCGCCGCCGCGGCGCTGGTCCACAGATACCCGGCGGGGGGCACGGCAGTGGGCTCCTGGCCGTAGTAGTCGTTGAGGGGGCGGCGCCGGGCGTAGCTGTTGGGCCACAGCTTCTGCACATAATCCGGCGCGATGGCCGCGGTGGACCAGTGGTGCCCGTCGGCGCTGACTTCCGAGTTGACGTAGAAGTTGTCGAACAGCACGAACTCGCGCGCCAGCTTGCGATGGTTGGGACCCGCCTGCTCGCCGAACAGCACCAGCGACGGGTCGCCGTTGCCCTCCTTCAGATCGCCGAACACCTGGTCGTAGGTGCGGTTCTCCTTCACGATGTAGACCACGTGCTCGATGGGAGTGGGGTCTCCCAGCCGCGCCGGGATGGGGCCGCCCGGCGCGATGCCGGCGTCCTCCAGCTTGCTGTCGCGATAGGGCGAGTTGGCGTACACGGTCCGGGTGTAGCTTTCCAGCTCCTCCGGCGTGAACGGCGCGATGAAGGTGGCCGAGCCGGTCTGGATGCGGCCCACGTACTCGACCGCGGCCACGCCCACGCCAGATGGCGCCGCCACCCGCAGGGGCTGGGGGCCGCGCGGATTGGGATAGGAGCGCAACCCGCGCCCGTTGAGCACCACCAGCCGGCCATCGGGCAACTGGCGCACCGCCGTGGGATACCAGCCCGTGGGTAAGAAGCCCAGCCCCAGGCTGCGTACCCCGGAAACATCGGCCACCGCCACCGCGTTGGCATCCGAGCAGGCCACGAACAGGCGCTTGCCGTCGGCGGCGAGCGCCAGCGCGCTGGGCGTCATGCCCGCCGGCTGGCGCGGCGTCATGGCCACATTGATGATCTCGGCCAGGCGCAGCTCCTTGTCCGCCGAGACGCCCACCACGTACACGTGGTTGGTGTTGGCGGCGGCCACGAACAGACGCGCCACCCAGGACGGCGCACTCTCCTCCTCTTCGGCCAATGGCGGCTTGCCCGTCAACCAGGCCATGTCGGTGGGATGCGGCCCCAGCCGCACCCGGGCCAGCAACCGGCCATCATCGGCCTGGTGGTGATGGAGCATGCCGTCGGTCCAACTGGTGACGAACAACGACTTGCCGTCGGGGTGAAACAGAATCCGATAGGGGCGCCGGCCGGTCTGGAAGCGTTCGGTCACTATGCCCGATTGCGGGTTGATGACCGCCACGGCGTCGCGGTACAGGTCAGCGGCGTACAGCAGGCGGCCGTCGGGTGAGAGCGCCACGTCGCCGATGAAGTCGTTCACGGTGCGCTTGTCCGGCGGCGCCACTGCGAAGGTGCGCCGCGGCGTGAGCTTCCCCTCGGAAAAAGCGAACTCGAACACGGCGGCCTGTGATCCTCCGCCCACCCACACGCGGTCGCCCTTGGGCGAGAACGTCAACCCCAGCCAGGCGTCCGCCACCGGCACGCGGGCGATCTCGCGGGTGGTGCGCAGGTCCAGCACGCTCACGCTGGGCGGGTTGTAGCCGCCGTTAAGCGCGAGCAAGTAGCGGCCGTCCGGAGACAAGGCGGACGACATGGGCAGCGTATCCAACTGCACCGGGGTCCCGGCGGGCTGGATGCGCCAGCCCGAGTTGAGCAGGAACCCTCCCCCGGGCCACGGGCCCACACGCTCGGGCGGGACTGGCTGCGAAGTGAGCACCAGCGCCAGCACGATCAGGGTAAGCCCCGAAAACAGGAGTCTCATTCGGAATACCTCTGGGCGATGGGGAAGCGGCGGCCGATGCCGAACGCTTTCGAGGTCACCTTCAGGCCCGGCGCGGCCTGCTGACGCTTGTACTCGTTGCGGTCCACCATGTTGATGATCCCGCCAACAAACTCCACCGGCAGGCCGAGCCGGGCTGCGATCTCGCCTGGCGCGCGGCTGTCCTCGACGTAGGCGCACAGGACCTGGTCCAGCAGGTCGTAGCTGGGCAGCGAGTCGCTGTCCTTTTGATCCGGACGCAGCTCGGCGGAAGGCGCTTTCTCGAAGACGCTCTCGGGAATGGCGTCCCCGTGGCGGCGGTTGGCGATGCGCGCCAGCCGGTAGACCAGGGTCTTGGGAACGTCGCTGATGACCGCCAGGCCGCCGCACATGTCCCCGTACAGCGTGCAGTAGCCCACCGCCAGCTCGCTCTTGTTGCCGGTGGTCAGCACCAGCGCGCCCCACTTGTTGGACAGGGCCATCAGGGTGACTCCGCGCAGCCGGGCTTGCAGGTTCTCCTCGGCGACGTCGTGCGGCAGACCGCGGAAGAGAGGCTCCAGCACTTCCAGGAACCTCTCGTAGACGCCGGTGACGGGAACCACCTCGAAGCGCATGCCCAGGCCGGCGGCCAGCGCGCGGGCGTCCCCCAGGCTGTGATCGGAAGAGTAGGGGCCGGGCATGGCCACGCCGACGACGTGCTCGGGTCCCACCGCGTCCACCGCCAGCGCCGCCACCAGTGACGAATCGATGCCGCCGCTCAGGCCCAGCAGGACGCTCCCAAAGCCGCACTTCCGCAAGTAGTCGCGGGTGCCCAGCACCAGGGCCTCGTAGACCGCGTCGTCTTCATCGGGCAGGTTCTCCCGTTGCTCCCCCGCGCCGGCGCCGGTGTCCACCAGCGCCAGATCCTCCTCGAACGAGGCGCAGGAGGCCATCAGGCGGGCCTCCGCATCGAGGGCGAAGCTGGAGCCGTCGAACACCAGCGAGTCGTTGCCGCCCACCTGGTTGACGTACACCACCGGGATCCGGAACCGGCGCGCGGCGTTGGCGAAGACCTCGCGGCGCAACTGGCGCTTGCCCTGGTGGTAGGGCGAGGCGTTGATGCTGACCAGCACGCGCGCGCCATGCTGGACGAGTTCCTCGACCGGATCGCGACAGTAAAGCGGCCGGTCCCAGAACTGCTTGTCATTCCAGGCGTCCTCGCAGATGGCCAGCGCCAGGGGCGTATGGCCCAGCCGGAAAACCGACTGGCGCTCGGCGGGCAGAAAGTAGCGGGCCTCGTCGAAGACGTCGTAGGTGGGCAGCAGCGCCTTGTGCTGGCGGAACAGAACCCGCCCCCCGCACAGCAGGGCGGCGCTGTTGGTGGCGCGCTTGCCCGCGGTGACCTCCGCGCGGCCCACGTAGCCGCAGATGAGGGCCGCATCCAGCCCGGCGGTTTCGCGGGCCAGCCGCTCCAGTTGCTGCTCGCTGCGGTCGATAAAGGTCTGCTTCTCGACCAGGTCGCGCGGCGGGTAGCCGGTGACGGCGAGTTCGGGGAAGACCACCAGCTCGGCGCCGCGCGTCGCTGCCCGGCGCGCCATCTCGATCATGCGATCCACGTTGCCAGCAAGATCGCCGACGGTGGTGTTGATCTGACCCAGAGCAATGCGCATGGGAGCTCTCATTTTAGCGGTTGGCCGCGGGGCTCGGCACGCGGCGGCGCTGGGAGGTAGAATCGTGGCCATGAGCTGGAACTTCACGCGCCGGGGTTTCCTGGCGGCCGCGGGGGCCGGCGCCTTGAGCGCCGCCGGCCGTCCCATCCGCCTGGGCGGCCCGGTCTTCCTTAAGAGCGATGATCCGGCGGAGCTGGCCCGCGAGCACCGCCGGCTGGGCTACAGCGCGGCTTACTGCCCCAGGGCCAAGGCCGACGATGCCGCGCGGGTACGCGAGATCGAGCGCGCTTTCACCGCCGAAAACGTGGTGATCGCCGAAGTGGGCGCCTGGGTGAATCTGCTGGACCCCGACGAGGAGAAGCGCCGCGCCAACTTCCGCTACGTCGCCGAGCGCCTGGCCCTGGCCGAGGCCGTGGGCGCCCGCTGCTGCGTGGACATCGCCGGCTCCTACCATCCCAAGATCTGGTACGGGCCGCATCCCGACAACCTCTCGCCGAAGTTCTTCGACGCCACCGTCGAGAACTGCCGGCGCCTCATCGACGAGGTCAAGCCCAAGCGCACCCGCTTCACCCTCGAGATGATGGGCTGGAGCCTGCCGGATGGCCCCGATTCCTACCTGAAGCTCATCCGGGCCATCGACCGCAGGGCCTTCGGGGTCCACCTGGATGTCTGCAACGGCATCAACAGCCCCGAGCGCTTCTACCGTAACGCGGAGTTCACCGCCGAGTGCTTCCGCAAGCTGGGACCGTGGATCGTCTCCTGCCACGCCAAGGACCTTCAGTGGGTGGTGGAGATGAGTGTGCACTTCGTGGAAGTGATCCCCGGGCGCGGCCAAGTGGACTACCGTCCCTTGCTGCGGGAGCTGGCCAGGCTGCCGCTGGAAGCTCCGCTTATGATGGAGCACCTGAAGACGGCCGAGGAATACGAAGAAGGCAAGAAGTACATTCAAGGCGTGGCCCGCGAGCTGGGCCTGAGCTTCGCATAGCAGGAGGAGAGACATGAACCGACGCAGTTTCCTGGCGGCCGGCGCCGCCACTCTGGCCGCGAGCGCGACGGGCGCCCGGCTGAAGATCCGCAAAGGCGTCTACGCCGGCATGCTGCCGCGCACGCTGAGCTGGGCGGATCGCTTCAAACTGGCCCGCGACGTGGGTTTCGAGGATGTCGAGTGCGGCACCGTCACCGAGCCGGCGGCCGCCGAGGAGATCAAGAAGGCCTCCGAAACCAGCGGGCTGCGCATCCATTCGGTGATGAATCAGGCCCACTGGAAGTTCCCGTTGTCCTCCAGCGACCCGGCGGTGGTGGCCGAGAGCGTGAAGGGCATGGAGACCAGCCTCCAGAACGCGCGCCTGTGGGGCGCCGACACGGTGCTGCTGGTGCCCGCCGTGGTCAACCCGCAGACGCGCTACCAGGACGCCTGGACCCGCTCCCAGCAGCACATTCGCAAGCTCCTGCCGCTGGCTCAGAAGCTGAAGGTGGTGATCGGCATCGAGAACGTGTGGAACAAGTTCCTGCTCAGCCCGCTGGAGATGGCGCGCTACGTGGACGAGTTCAAGAGCCCTTGGGTGCGGGCCTATCTCGACGTGGGCAACATGGTGCTGTTCGGCTTCCCGCAGGACTGGATCCGGACCCTGGGCCAGCGTATCGTCAAGGTGCACTTCAAGGACTTCCGCTTCCAGAAGCGGCAGGCGGAATTCGTTCCTCTGCGCGAAGGAGAGATCGACTGGCCGGAGGTGCACAAGGCCCTGGCGGAGGCGGGCTTCACGGATACCGCGACGGTGGAGCTGCCGGGCGGCGACGAGGCCTACTTGCGGGAGGTCAGCCGGCGGGTGGACCTCATCCTCGAAGGCAAGTGAGCCGGCGCCGCGGGGCCTTTTCAAAAGGCCTGGCTGGACTGGATGCCCAGCCCTCCCAGCGCCACTCCCATCTTCTCCAGGGCGGACTTGTGGATCTGGGACACGCGGCTCTCGTTGATCCCCAGAATGGAACCGATCTCGCGCATGGTGAGGTCCCGCAAGTAGTACAGGGCCACCACCTTCTGGTAGCGCGGGGGCAGCGTCCGAAGCGCGACTACCAGCAGGGCGCGCAACTGCGCCTGACCGCACATCCGATCCGGGCGCGTCTCCGGCCGGGCGGGAAACTCGGGCGCGGGCAGCTCGTCGTGCTCCCGGCGGCGCGCGGAGGCCGACACCAGCCCCACGTGCTGTAGGTCGATCATCATGTGGCGCCAGCGGCTGACCTCCACGCCCATTTTCGCGGCCAGCTCGGCCTCGGTGGGATTACGGTGCAGGGTGGCGGCCAGGTCGCGGGTCACCGCCTCGACCTGCTTTTGACGGCGCCGCAAGTCGCGCGAAGCCCAGTCGAGCTGGCGCAGGCTGTCCAGAATCGCTCCCTTGATGCGGTGCTTGGCGTAGCTGGAAAAGGCCACCTTCTTCTCCGGCTTGTACTTGTCCACCGCGTCAAACAAGCCCAGTATCCCGGCGTGCACCAGATCCCCGATGTCCACGTGTACCGGCAGGTTCTCATGCACCCGCACGGCGATGGCCTTCACCAGGGGGAGGTGCTGGATCACCAGGCCATCGCGCCTGGCTGTCTGGGGCGGGCTGCTCCGCTCTCGGGCGCCGGTGGAACTTGACATGACTTACACCCTGTCCCTTAGCCGGGTTGTTCTCCAGGGCCGGTCGCTTTCTTCCGCGCCTGGAACTGAGTATCAAGCACGCTGAGTACCACTGAAGGATTAGGGAAGAAAGCCCTCTCAATATATCGTGGCTGACCTGGGTGCTGGCTGGCATCGGGCATCGATCTTACTTATGACAAACAGTTTGCCCGAGCCAGCCGTAAGTTTCTAATGCAGACTTTTCCCAGGATTAAAGCTGATATCGAGTTCCAAACGTTCCAGTTTGAAATCTTCTCCCGGGCGCGGCTGTTTCACCTGGGCCGCCATGGTCCGAAACGGAACCACCCGCGGCCCCCCAACGAGCCGGCACGGGGACAGACGGAACGTTCCCCGGACACGGGGACAGACGGAACGTTCCCCGGCTGTCCCGGATCCGGGATGCCATCTCAAGCCCAGCCGGACCATTGGCCTGCGCGCGTGGCTCGGCATCGGCTGGCGAGCCGCGACCGTCAGAAGGTGTGAAAAAATCGGCGGGCAGGCGAAACCGCCTGCCCCACGACGGGCTAAGTGCCCTGGTTGCACCGTGGGGCAGGCCGTTTGGCCTGCCGCCCGCACCGCCGAAC
>VFZS01000033.1 GCA_016871095.1 Acidobacteriota bacterium | reverse complement strand
ATGCGGACGCGGTCGCTGGCGCCCAGCACGCGGGAGTAGCTCAGCGCGGTGGTCACTCCAGCGGCGCGCGCGAAATTCCGGCGAGTAAGATCGCTCATGGATGATATGGTACCCCGTCAGGGAGCCGGCGTAAACCGCTCCTCGGCGGCGCGCCAGGCTTCGGCCTGGGCCGGGTCGATGAAGACCTGGTGATAGGAGTTGGTGAGCCAGCGGCCCAGCATGTTGACGTGAGCGGGGCTGCCGGCGAGGCCGCTCTGGCCTCCGGGGATTATCTGCCAGGCGCGTATGCCGGAGGGGGCCATCTCGGCGATGATGCGGCGCGAGGAGCCGCCGCCGAACATGAAGGAGGCCGCCGAAGCGGCGCGGGCGTTGTGACCCGAGGCGTCCAGCACCTCGAAGCCGCCGGCGCGAGCCACACCAGGCAGCGCGGGGCCGAGATTGGGGAAACCGCCCGCGGGCGGAACGCTGAAGTTGCCGCCGAGAGCGTGACGGAAGACGATGCGGTGGAGCTTGCCCCAGCGGTAGTCGTCCATCCGGGTGGAGCGCTCGAAAGCCGGGGCGAAGGCCGGGCCCGCCAGCAGGTCCAGCGCTTCGCGCAGGCTGCGCAGGATCAGGATGTCGCGGGCGGCCTCGGGCGAGGGCGCGCCGTCCAGTGGGAAGAAGTTGACTCCCGAGGCGCCGTGGCCGCGGCGTGCTCCGAAGTTGTCCAGCAGGTTGCGCAGCGCCGAGAGGGCGCGGTCATCGGGCACATCCAGCCCGCGAATGCCCAAGCGCTCGACGGTGGCGTCGATGGTGTTGCGGATGATCTGGCCGCGCCACACGCTGTAGATGGTGGCGGCGACGCTGTGCTGCACCTCCTCGGAGGAAGGCTCGGGCAGGCGGGCCGGGTTGTCGCCCGGGTCGTATCCCTCACGTATACCGGTGGGGGTGCTGTAGTCCCAGACGGAGAGGCGGGCCACCGCCTCGGCCACCCGGTAGTCGCGCGCGAGCGCCGCCAGCGCCGGAGGAGCGCCGGACTGGCCGGCGCTGCCGAAGGCCGCCTGGAGCCAGGGAATGAAGAACTGAGCGTCGCGCATCTGGTGGTTGGCCTGGAGGCTGGCCATGATGCTCAGATCCACTTTCTCTCCGAACAACTGCATGTTGCGGATGAGCGTGGTGAGCTGGCCCACGCGGCACCCGATGTCGTAGCCCGGGCTGAGGTAGTAGATGCCGCCGGTGGCGCGGCGCCGCCCGAGCGGGTTGTTGGCGAGGGTGACGCCAATGGGGTCATTGTTGGCGTTGGCGATGAAGCCCAGCGCGGGGTTGACCACCTGCGGCATCTCCTCGAAGGGCAGGATCTCGTAGGGCAGCGCCTGATCGGGCTGGGGCCGGGTGACGGGGAGCCACTCGTTGCGGTAGCGGCGGGTGCCGTCGCGGATGAGGAAGGGCGGCGTGCCGTCCACGCGGCCCAGGGTCTCAAGGTCCTCGCGCAGCGGCAGCTCCGCGCTGGTGAAGTAGGCGATGTTGCCGTCCACGTCGGCGTAGGCCCAGTTCTGCGAGCCGAAGGTGAAGAAGCGGAGGGCGCGCTTGAAGTCCTCGATAGCGCGGGCGCGGGCGAAGCCCAAAAAGGTCTGCGCCTCGCGTGTGGGGCCCAGGCCGGTGTACTGTATGCTCAGCGCGGTGACGTTCTGCGGATTGCTGATATCCAGGCTCACGATAGGCCCGTTGTTGCGGCGGGGCACCAGGATGGTGAGGCCGCCTTCAAACGGGCCCACTGCGGCGTCCGCCAAGTCGTCCAGCGTCCCGTTGCCCGCCTGGTTGAACTTGAACTTCTGCGGGATGAGGGTCGCCGGCTCGACGCGGCCCTCGAAGACAGTGCCCGCGGTGAATCTCAAGAGGTCGATCACCAGCCGCTCCTGATAGGTGTCGGTCACGTCCAGGGGATTCATGGTGGCGCCCCAGCAGACGCGCTCGTTGCAGCCCAGCACGATGCCCGGCACACCCGGCAGGCTCACCCCGTTGACGTTCATGGGGCCGCGATCGGGGTCGCCGCTCACTATCAGGTGCGCCTCGTACCAGATGGGCGGCGTGCTCAGGCTCATGTGCGGATCGCTGGCCAGCAGGGGGTAGCCCGAGGTGGTGAGCTGGCCGCCGATCAGCCACCAGTTGCTGGCCGGGCGGATCGTCTGAGGATCCAGCGTGCCCTCGAACAAGCGCGCCTGGCGAAGCGTGGCGACGTACTTTTCGGCCAGCCGGAGCGTCTCGGGCGCGATGATCTCCTGCTGCGCGCGGGCGGCTTCAAGGGCGGCTCTCCGCTGCGTCTCGCGCCTGGCCTCCGGGAAGCGGTCCAGGAAGCCGGGGATCGAGATGGTGGGGTCGAATGGCGCGACGCGGACCAGGTCCTCGAAGAACAGCGTCGTGCCGTCGAAGCCACGCAACCTGCCGGCCCGCTGCGCCGCATCCAGCCCCACGCTCAGCTCGGCGTCCTGAAAAAAGGAGAGGCCGAAGGCCAGGGCCTTGGCGATCACGATGCTGTCGATGATGGTCCAGGGCGGCACGCTGGACTTGGTCAACTCGAGGGCTTTGTACTCCGGCGGCAGGCCGGTGGCGGGATCCTGAAGGAAGGCGTTGACGCCGCCGGCATACGCATCCAGCAACGCGCGAACCTCGGCGGAATGCACGTTCACGGAAACTTCGGCGGCGCGGCGCAGGCCCAGCGTGCGGGCCAGGATGTCGGAGCCGAGCGCGCCCCTTCCCAGCAATTCGGCCGAGGTGCCGCTGGCTTGCCGCCGCATCAAGTCCATCGGGAAAAAGCGGTCGCGGGCGTGCAGGTAGCCCAGCACGCGCATGGCGTCGTGATCGTTCCCGGCGAATACGTGAGGGATGAACTCAGCGTCCCACACCACGCGGACAGCGGCACGGAGGCCTTTCAACGAGACAGCATCCGCGGCCTTGGAGCGGCGGTCCGGGGCGGCCTGCGGCCCCAGCAGCAAGAAGGACACTACAATAACTCCAGCCAGTCTGCGCATGGCTCTATCTTAAGCCAGGCTGCCGGCGCGGCTCACGACGTGGGCAGGTAGTGGACCTCGACCCCCTCGGCGCCCGCAAACCCCCGGTCCAGTGTGGCCACAGCCAGTCCGCCGGTCGCCGCCACCGCGGCCAGGTAGGCGTCGGACCAGGAGTGGGTGGAGGGCTCCGGGCTTTGCGTCAGCCGCCGAAACTCGGCCTCCACGCGGGCCGGCTCGGCGAGACACGACACCCGCGCGTCGGAGCTCAGCCGGTCGAAGATCCGCCAGGCCTGGCGCTGGCTCACCACATCCCGCCCCATCACCTTGCGATTGGTCAACAGCCGCAGCAGCCCAAGTTGCGTCATCCTGCAAAAGAAGGCCTGCTCAGGCCCCAGCGATTCGAACCAGGTGCGCGCCGTGCGGTGGTGGACGTGCAGGTCGTAGACCAGGGCCACCCAGACGTTGACATCAACCAAATAGAATTTCATCGATCTGCCGGTTGGTGAGGTTCAAGCGGCGTGATTCCTTGCCCCTGATCAGGGGGAGCCGGGAGCGGCCGCGCGCGGGAGCGCCCTGGATCTCGCGCGCCACGAGCCGGACAATGACTTGCTTGACCGTGGCGCCGTCCAAAGCGGCCTGGGCCTTCAGGCGGCGGTACAGGTCATCGGGAATGTCCACGGTGGTGCGCACAGAAGCATATTAGCACATTTACGCAGATCGCGGCTCCCGATTGAGCCGGGCCAGCTCAGCCAGGTCCAGGCGGCCGGTGTAGATGGCCATGCCCAGGGCGGCGTGGACGTTCATGGCCAGCAGGGCGCGCACCTCGTCGAGGGTGGTGATGCCGCCGGCGGCGGTCAGCTCATGCGCGGTGGCGGCGCGCAGGCGGCGAAACCACGGCAAATCGGTGCCCTGGAGCATGCCTTCCTTGTCCACGTAGGTACACAAAAAGCCGGCGCAGTAAGGCTCCAGCCGGTGCAGGACTTCCTCGGCCTGGAGCGCGGTGGCTTCCCGCCAGCCCTTGACCACGATGCACCCGCCCTTCGAATCCAGCGCGATGATGACCCGCTCGGGGCCCACCTCGGCGGCGAGCGCTTCGAGGAACGGGGTGTTGGGGCCGCCCGCCTGGAAGGCCGACGTGCCCACGATCACCTTGCGCGCGCCCTGGCGGATCAACTGGAGCGCGCGCTCGACAGTGCGCACGCCGCCGCCCACCCGCGTCGCGGCGCGGGCGGCGAGGAACTCGACTATGACGTCGTTGGAGCCTCGGCCCAAGGCGGCGTCCAGGTCGATCACCTGAATCTCGGGGAAGTCCGCGAAGCGCCGCAGCATTTCCTCCGGCGAATCGCCTTCAAGGGCCTTCTCGCGACCCTGGACGAGCTGCACCACCTTGCCGTCCATCAGGTCGATGCAGGGTAGGATCAAGCCGGCCTCCGCACCGGGACGCCGTGTTGCGCCAGGTAGTCTTTCAAGTCGCCGACGGTGTAGGTTTCGTAATGGAAGATGGAAGCGGCCAGCGCGGCGTCGGCCTCGCCCGCGGTGAGCACTTCGAGGAAGTGCTCGGGCTTGCCGGCCCCGCCCGAGGCGATCACGGGAATGTGCGTGGCGCGGGAGACGGCGCAGGTAAGCTCGCAGTCGAAGCCGGTCTGCACGCCGTCGGTGTCCATCGAGGTGAGCAGGATCTCGCCCGCGCCCAGCGCCTCGCCGCGCACGGACCACTCGAGGGCGTCCAGCCCGGCGTCATCGCGGCCCCCGCGCACGTAGACGGTCCACTGGCCCGGGGCCACGCGGCGGGCGTCCACGGCCAGCACCACGGCCTGGCTGCCGAATTCCTCGCTCAACTCGGTGAGCAGCTCGGGGCGCTTCACCGCCGCGGTGTTGACCGATACCTTGTCGGCGCCGGCCAGCAAGACCTTGCGGGCGTCCTCGACCGAGCGTATGCCGCCGCCCACGGTGAGGGGGATGAACACCTTGCGCGCGGTGCGCGCGACCACGTCCACCATGGTGTCGCGATCGTCGCTGGAAGCGGTGATGTCGAGGAACACCAGCTCGTCGGCGCCTTGCTGGTTGTAACGCTCGGCGAACTCGACGGGGTCGCCCGCGTCGCGCAGGTTGACGAAGTGCACGCCCTTGACGACGCGGCCGGCGGTGACATCCAGACAGGGAATAATGCGTTTGGCAAGCATGTTCATAGCTCCACGAAGTTTTCCATGATCTTAAGGCCCAAGGCCCCGGACTTCTCCGGGTGGAACTGCACCCCGAAGACGTCGAACCACTCGAAGACGGCGGTGTAGGGCAGCGTGTAATGACAGGCCGCGGCGGTGTGCGGCGTCAGCGGCACGTAGTAGCTGTGGGCGAAGTAGAGGTAGGGTTGATCGCCCAGGCCGGCGAGGAGCCGCGCGGGGCGGCGCATCTCGAGAGTGTTCCAGCCCATGTGCGGCACACGAGCATCCATAGGGAAACGCCGCACTATGCCCTGGTACAGCCCCAGTCCGTTCACTTCGGGCGCTTCGTCGCTGCCCTGGAAGAGAGCGTGCAGCCCCAGGCAGATGCCCAGGAAAGGCACGCCCGCCCGGATGCGCTCCACGAGCGGCCCCAGCAGGTCACGCCGGTCCAACTCGCGCATCATGTGGCCGAAGTGGCCCACGCCAGGGAGGATAATCTTCTCGGCGTCCAGCAGACCCTCCGGCGCCCACACCACGCTGAAGGCGCCCACTCCGATGGCGCGCAGCGTGTTGGTCACCGAGCGGAGATTGCCCGCGCCGTAGTCAACCACCGCGATCATAGCAGTCCCTTGGTGGAGGGAAGCTGGCCGCGGAGCTGCTTGTCCTTCGCGCAGGCGTAGCGCAGCGCGCGGGCGAAGCACTTGAAAACGGCCTCGACCTGGTGATGACTGGAGCGCCCGTAGAGCACTTTGACGTGCAGGTTGGCCCGGGCGTGCGCGGCGAAACCCTGGAAGAAATCCTCGAGCAGCTCGGCGTCCAGATCGCCGATGCGCCGCGCCTTCACCCGGTCCTGGTAGACCAGGTGGGGACGGTTGGAGAAATCCACCGCCACCACCGCCAGGGTCTCATCCATGGGCATGACGAAGTAGCCGGCGCGGTTGATGCCGCGGCGGTCACCCAAGGCCCGGTCAAACAACTGGCCCAGGACCAGCCCGGCGTCCTCGACGGTGTGGTGCTGGTCCACGTCCAGGTCGCCGCGGGCCGTCAGGTCCAGATCGAATCCGCCGTGTTTGGCGAACAGCTCCAGCATGTGATCCAGGAAGCGTATGCCGGTGGAGATGTGATAGCGTCCGCGGCCGTCGATGCGCAGGCGGCCACGGATCTGGGTTTCGCGAGTGATGCGTTCAATGATCGCGGTTCTCATGGCAGCACCGCCTCCAGTTGATTGACGTCGTCGAGCACCGCCAAAGCGCCTTCCTGGCGAAGCAGGCGGGCAAGCTCTGCGGCGCGCGGATTCGAGGGCGCGGCCACTCCGATGAAGGGCGCCCCTGCCGCCCGCGCGCAACGGGCATCGTCCAGCGTGTCGCCCACGTACCACAACTTGCGGCCCGGCACAAGCTCGGCTATGCGCAGCAGGCCCTCCGGATCGGGCTTCGAGCGGGCCACGTCGTCGGTGGTGATGATGGGGTGGAAGCGCAGGCCGGGCGCCGAGCGGGCCAGGGTGTAGCTCACCTCCGGGCGGATTCTTCCCGTGTAGATGGCAAGCTGGTAACGCAGGGCCAGCCGTTCGAGCAGCCCCGGCGCGGCGACCCACCGCTCGCGGCGGATGAGGCCCGCGGAGCCGTCCGCGCCGAAGAATATGCGCTGGAAATACTCGACCACCTGCTCGTAGGAGACCTCGACGCCAGCGCACAGGACGAAGTGGTGCGCCACGCGCCAGTCGTTGTTCCAGCCGCCCTGGTTCTTGAGGTCCTGGATGTCGCGGTTGGTGATCTCGCCCCCGGTGAAGTTGAACACGGTCTGGCGGATGGTTTCGCGGTAGGATTCGCTGACGTCCACCAGGACGCCGTCCATATCGAAGACCAGCAGGTCCGCGGGCATCACCAGATCTCCTCGAGCAGGGTGACGAGGCGCCGCACCTGCTCGCGCGATCCCACGGTGATGCGCACGCAGCCCGGCAGCTCGTAGCTGCGGTCGCGCACCAGCACGCCGGCCTCGCGCAGGCGATCGCGGACTTCAATAGCGCGCTGGCCGAAGCGGGCCAGGACGAAGTTCGCCGCGCTGGGGTAGTGCGGGATTCCGAGGCGCTCCAACTCCCCGTAGAGCAGATCGCGCGCGGCCAGCGCTTCCTCGACGTAGCGGGCGATGTAGTCGCGGTCCCGGACGGCTTCCCGCGCCGCCAGCGCGGCCAGAGCGTTGACGCTGTAGGGCGACTGCGCCTTGTGCAGGCAGGCGATGTTGTCCGCGCGCGAGAACACGCAGCCCAGCCGCATGGCCGCCATGCCGTAGACCTTCGAGAAGGTCCGGCTGACGAACAGGTTGGGGTAGCGGGGGAGCAATCCCAGCGCCGTGATGCCGGAGAACTCGTAGTAGGCCTCGTCGATCATCACCGCCGTCGCCGGCGCCTGCTGGAGAATCTGCTCGATGCCGTCGAGAGACACTGCCGTGCCGGTGGGGTTGTTGGGATTGGCCACGATCACGGCGCGGGTCTCGGGGCGGATGGCCGCCAGCAGCTCCTCCAGCGGGAACTCCAGGTTCTCCGGGCGATAGGCGAGCTCGCGGATGCGAGCGGCGGCCACTTCGGCGTAGAAGCGGTACATGGCGTAAGAGGGCTTCAGCAGCAGCACCTCGTCGCCGTCGTCCACATAGGTGTTGATGACCACCTGGATGGCTTCGTCGGTGCCGTTGGTGAGGAGCAGCTCCTTGGGTTGCACGCCGAAAAACGCGGAGAGCTCCTGGCGTGCCTCGCCGTACTCCGGGTAGATTGAAAGGCCGCCGGAGCTGAGCTGCTGGCGGAGGAACTCGATGACGCGAGGCGAGCAGCCGATGGTGTTCTCGTTGAAGTCCAGGCGCAGCTTGCCGGCGCGCCCGGCGGTGGGCGGCGAATAGGGCGCCATGTCGAGGACGGCGCTGCGGGGACGAAGCGGTTCAGCCACGGCTGCGGACCTCCACGGAGCGTGCGTGCGCCTCGAGGCCCTCGGCGCGGGCCAGCGTTCTCACGGCCGGCGCCAGCCTGGCGAGCGCCGCCGCGCTCAGCTCTTGCGTCGAGATCACCTTGACGAAATCGGCGGCGGAGAGGCCTCCCCGCAGCCGGGCCGCGCCGCCGGTGGGGAGCACATGGTTGGGGCCGGAGGCGTAGTCGCCGGCGGCTTCGGGGCTGTCTGGTCCGATGAAGACGCTGCCGGCGTTGCGGACCTGCTTGAGAAGAGCGCGGTCCGGAATGGTGAGGTGCTCGGGGGCGAAGCGGTTGGCCAGTTCGAGGGCCTCTTCGAGCGAGCTCACCAGAACGATGGCGCTGTTCTGGTCGATGGCGGGCCGCGCCACGCCGGCGGTGGGCAGCGTGCTGAGTTGCCATTCGACCTGCCATGCCACGGCGCGGGCCAGTTTCTGCGAAGTGGTTAGCAGGATGGCGGAAGCCTCGACGTCGTGCTCGGCCTGTGCCAGCATGTCCGCCGCGAGCACCGCCGGGTTGCCGTCCTCGGCGATGATCAAAATCTCGCTCGGCCCGGCGACGAAGTCGATGCCCACCTCCCCGGCCAGCAGCTTCTTGGCCGCGGTGACGTACACGTTGCCGGGGCCGACGATGCGGTCTACCTTGGGCACGCTGCGCGTACCGAAAGCGAAGGCGGCAATGGCCTGTGCGCCGCCCATCTCAAGAACGTCGCGGACCCCGAGCAGGTACGCCGTGCCGAGGATTTCAGGAACCGGGCGCGGCGAGGCTACACAAATTCGCCCGACCCCGGCCACCCGGGCGGGGACCACGGTCATCAGGAGCGTCGAGGGCAGGGGATAGCGGCCCGCGGGGATGTAGCAGCCCACCGCCTCCAGGGGGCGCACCACCTGACCCAGGCGCAGGCCCGGCGCGGCGCTCCAGGCAGCGTCGCGGGGCAGTTGGCGGCGCGCGTAGTCGCGGACGTTTCTGGCCGCCGCGCGCACGGCCTTGCGGAAGGTGGCGGGCAGGCGGCGCGCGGCGTGCTCAAGTTCCTCTGGCGGCACGCGGACGCCGGGGCGCTTCAGCCCATCCAGCCGCCGCGCGTACTGGATGAGCGCCCGGTCGCCCCGCCGCCGCACGGCTTCGACAATGGGCCGCACCACGCGCTCAGCCTCGCTAAGCCGCAAGGCCCGCCGCTGGAGCAACCGTCCGGCTTCCTTCGAGGAGATGATTCGGATCATGGCGTCACATCACGATCTTGTTCAGCGGGTACTCGACGATCCCCTGCGCCCCGGCCTGCTTCAGGCGGGGGATGATGCTGCGCACCGTGGATTCGTCCAGGATGGTATTCACCGCCAGCCACTCTTCGTCGCTGAGGTGCGAGATAGTGGGCCGCTTCAGCGCGGGCAGCACTTCCAGCACCGCCGCCAGGCTGTCCTTGTGCACGTTGAGCATCAGGCCCACCTTGCCCAGGGCGTTGATGGCGCCCTCCAGCAGCATGCGCAGGTCCTCCAGCTTGCCGCGTTTCCAGGCGTCCCGCCAGGCGTCCTGGTTGGCGATGAGCTGGGTGTTGGATTCGAGCACGGTGTCGATGACGCGCAGCTTGTTGGCGCGCAGCGAGGAACCGGTTTCGGTTACCTCGACGATGGCGTCGGCCAGTTCCGGCGGCTTGACCTCGGTGGCGCCCCAGGAGAACTCGACCTTGGCGGTAACGCCGTGGGCGGCCAGGTACCGCCTGGTGGTTTCGACCAGCTCGGTGGCGATGACCTTTCCTTCCAGATCCTTCGCCGAGCGGAAGGGTGAAGCGTCCGGCGCGGCCAGCACCCAGCGCACTTTGCCGAAGCTCTGCTTGGCGTAGATCAGGTCGGCCACGGTGACCACCTGGGCGGCGCATTCCTCGACCCAGTCGCGGCCGGTCAGCCCGGCGTCCAGCACGCCGTCCTCGACATAGCGGGCCATTTCCTGAGCCCGGATGAGCATGCAGTCGATCTCCGGGTCGTCGATGGCGGGGAAGTACGAGCGCGTCGAGATGGTGATATTGAAGCCGGCGCGGCGGAACAGATCGACGGTGGCGCTTTCCAGGCTTCCTTTGGGAATACCAAGTTTCAGTTTCATGCGCGGCTCCCGTAGAAGGCATCCGGATCGTAGGCGCGAGGCTCGGAGACCATCCACTCGCCCTGCCGGTACGTCCGGTAGAAGCAGCTCTGGTAGCCATTGTGGCAGACGCCGGGACCGAGCGCCTCGACGCGCAGCAAGAGCGCGTCCTGGTCGCAGTCGGTGGATATCTGCTTCACCACCAGGCGGTGGCCGGAGGTCTCGCCCTTCATCCACAGCTTGTTGCGCGAGCGGCTGTAGAAAGTGGCGCAGCCGGTCTCGAGGGTGCGCGCGAAGGCTTCGCGGTTCATGAAGCCCACCATGAGCACGCGGCCGGTGGCGTGGTCCTGAATCACGGCGGGGACAAGCCCGCCCAGCTTTTCGAAGTCCAGATCCATGGGTGACACCCGACAAAAAAGCCCGCCAAGCTGGGGCGGGCGTCCTTTCCTAAGAAATGGATTTGCTGGAGCTACAGATCCCCCCGCCGCCCCCGATGGGCGCCGTGGTGGTGATGACCGGCGGTGGACCTGAGTCGCATGGAACCTCCGAGTATAGCAGAGTCAGGGCGATCCGGAAGCGCGGCGCGTGCCGGTTGTACCCAGGCCCCGGCAGGCATCGTGGCGGTGTCGGATACCAGGGACCAGCACCTGGCGCTGTGTGGTTCTGACCTGATAGAGCGGTAGTCGCCTGCCGCGCGTCACACACGCCTTGGTTCGGTCGCCCACCTCCACTGCCACACAACACACCGTCTCAAGCACCTGCCAAGCCGTCGCCGAGGACAGACGGCTGCTGGCGGCGCGCAGTTTCTTCTCCAGGGCCCGGTCCGGCAGAAACGCCAGCGCCGGCCGCCAAGACGTGCGCCCGCACTCGTTCCTCCTTGCGGTGATGCACTGGCCGGATCTCCAACAGCCCCTTCAGGTGGGTGAAGCCCGGCTCGACTTCATGGAGCTGCCCTATGCCGCGAACGAATTGACTGCGCAACCACTCCCTGACGGTCGCGGCTCGCTTGCGGAATCGCGGCTGTAACCGAGCCACGAGCGTAAGCGAGTGGCCGCCGTGATGCGCAAGGACCTATGACGCCGCGTATAGTAAGCCATCACCGCCTCTGGCGGGGTCAGGTCCCGCTCTTCGGTCATCCGGCTTCGCTTTCAGTTCCTTCACGCTCAATCGACCGCCTCACTCATCCTCGCCATCTTACGGGAAGTCGGTCCTCCGCTCGCCGGCGGATTGGCCGTCACCACCACTCCCCGCGGAACCAGAATCCGCAAGCTACCCTTTCGCCCGAGCGAGTGAGGCCGAAGACCTGGCCCGTGCCGCCGAGCGGCTGCTGGCGTACTAGCAACGCCGGAAGCTGGCGGCCGGTTTGACTCCCGTCACGGCCGGGCATATACTACTGTCAGAAGTAAGTGTCTGTGCTTCGTGCTATCGCGAAAGGAGCTTGCTATGGGAGCTATTCTCAGAACTGTCTGTTTGCTGACGGCGTGCGCGGGCCTGGCCTGCGCCCAGGAGGTGCGTGCCAGCATTACCGGTATTGTCACCGACCCGACCGGTGCGGCGGTAGCGGGGGCGAACATCAGTGTCACCAACCTAGCTACCCGGGTGGCCGTTGCGGCCAGGAGCAACGACACCGGCAACTTCGTCGCGCCCTTCCTGCCTCCCGGCAAGTATGAACTTGCCGTGGAGGCCACGGGCTTTAAGAAGTTTGTGCGCCAGAACATCGGCCTGCAAGCCAATGACCGGGCCCGCATCGACGTTGCCCTGGAGGTCGGCGAATTGACTACCAGCGTCACGGTGAGCGAATCCGTCTCCCAGTTGCAGACCGAAACCGCCACCCGCTCGCAGGTGCTGGCCCAGGAAATCATCGCCAACCTGCCCACCCAGGGACGCAACCCGTTCCAGATCGCCTGGGCCGCCTCCAACGTCATCAAGAGCGGCAGTTGGCGCTACCTGCGCTCATTCGATATCGGTGGCACCTCCGGCATCTCCATCAGCGGCGGACGCGAGAAGACCAACGAGGTCTTGCTGGACGGCATCAGCAACGTCCGCGCCGAGTACACCGTCATCAGCATTCCCACCACCGAGTCCATCCAGGAATTCAAGGTGCAGGCCAACACCTACGATGCGCAATACGGCCGCACCGGCGGCGGCGTCATCACCGTGGTCACCAAGGGCGGCGGCAACGACTTCCACGGCACCGCCTTCGAGTACTTCCAGAACGACAAGCTGAACGCCAACCAGAGCGAGCTCAACCAGCCCACCACGGTGGCCGGAGTGTTCTACCCCAACGGCCGCAAGCCGCCCAATCACATCAACCAGTTCGGCGCCATGGCCTCCGGTCCCTTCTATGTTCCCAAGCTGCTCAACACCAGGAACCGGGCCTTCTGGATGCTCTCCTGGGAGAGCATGCGCCAGCGTTCCGCCGACCCCGACGTGAAGACCTTCCCGCCCACGGATCTGCGCACGGGCGATTTCTCAGGGCTATACAACGCCGCCGGCCAGCAGGTGCTCATCTACGACCCGCGCAGCACCCGGCCCGACGGCAGCCGCACCCCTATCGCCGGCAACCGCATACCCACCAGCCAGATCGACCCCGTTGCCCAGAAGGTGCTCTCCTTCTACCCGCCGCCTTCCGCTCCCGGCGACGGTCCCGCGCGCATCAACAACTACCCGTACCCGTCGCGCTGGATCGCCAGCTTCGACCAATTCGTCGGACGCACCGACGTGGTGCTCAACTCCTCCAACAACATCTTCTTCCGTTACAACGAGAACCCCTTCCAGGAGTTCCGCGCCATCGTCTTCGGCATGACCAACCCCGCCGAGCCGAGCGGCAACACGCCCCTGTTGCGCAATGGCCGCAACATCATGATGAACTGGACCTCCACACTCTCGCCCAGCATGACCTTCGACCTCCGCTTCGGTCTGAACCGTTGGGAAGAGGCGGGCGGCAGCTCCATCGGCGCGGGCTATGATCCCAAGCAGCTCGGCATCGACTCGGCTCTGGTGGCCCAGTTCAGCCAGTACCAGTTCCCCAGGTTCGACCTTCAGGACTATCAGTCGGTCGGCTCGGACGCCTTCGGACCCGGCACCCGCGACACATACAGCGTGCAGCCCAACTTCAATAAGGTGCTCGGGCGTCACTTCATCAAGTTCGGCGTCGAAGCCCGGCAGTACAACCTGAATAACTCGGGCCGCGGCTATCCCTCCGGCCAGTGGTCCTTCACCAAGGCCTGGACGCAGGCCAACGCCAGCCGCGCCGACGCCGTGTCCGGCAACAGCCTGGCCACCTTCCTGCTCGGCTTTCCCAACTCGGCGCAGGTGCAGAAGAACATCGACCCGGCCTACCGGCATTTCTACTATGCCGGATTCATCCAGGACGACTGGAAGCTGACCTCGCGGCTGACCCTGAACGTCGGGCTGCGCTGGGACGCGGAATCGGCCAACCTGGAGCGCTACAACCGCATGGTCAACGGCCTCGATCTGAACGCTCCCAGCCCCATCGCCAGCCAGGTGAAAGGTCTGGATCTGAAGGGGCGGGTGCTGTTCGCCGGACTGGACGGCCAGCCCCGCCAGCTTCTCGATACCGACCAGAACAACTGGCAGCCGCGCATCGGCCTGGCTTACAGAGTGCGCGACAAGTGGGTGCTCCGGGGCGGATACGGCATGTACTACATCGGTTGTGACATGACGGGCTCGTCCGCCGGCTTCAGCCGGACCACCAGCGCCGTGGTCTCCACCGATGGCCTCACGCCGGTAGCCGGCCTGCGGACGGCCAATCCCTTCGTGACCCTCGGCGGCAAGCTGCTGGACCCGATCGGTTCCAGCCAGGGCGCGGCCAGCTTCCTGGGCGAAGGCATGAGCAGTTACAAGCGGGACCGCGGAAACGCTTACGCGCACCAGTACTCCTTCGACATCCAGCGCGAGTTGCCGGCCGGCATGCTGTCTGAAATCGGCTTCAACGGCAACTACACCCGGCGCCTCTCCAACACCGCCAGCTTTGCCCTGAGCTACATCCCCACCAATGAGATGGGGCGGCGCACCGCCGCGGGCGTCATTGATACCGCCTACTACACCGGGCAGGTCCCCAACCCCATGGCCGGCCTGATTCCCAACAACGCCGCCTTGAACGGCGCGAACATCCAGCGGCAGATCCTCTGGCGCGCTTACCCGCATTACAGCGGCGTTACCGCCATGAGTATCCCAATCGGCCGCAACGATTACCACGGCATGTCCGTCAAGGTCACGAAGCGGCTCACGCACGGGCTGAGCTTCCTCTCCAGCTACGGCATCGGCAAGAACCTGCAACAGATCCGCATCCTCAACGCCCAGGACTTCGTGCTGGCAAACTGGGAAAACACCAGGCTGGTCAAGGAATCCAACCAGAACATTGACGCCCCGCAGAAGTTCGTGATCGCGGGCATTTACGAGCTGCCCTTCGGCAAGGGCCGGCAGTTCGCCGCGGACGTCCCGGGAGTGGTCAACCAGATCATCGGCGGCTGGCAGATCAACTACGACGTGACCTACCAGAGCGGCTGGATGGTGGATCACCCCAACGCTCCGCAGGCCCGGTCTGGCAGCCCCAAACTGGAGAACCCCACCCGCACTCAGGTGTTCAACACCTCGCTGTGGATGGACGCGGCTACGGGCCGCCCCGTGGCGCCGCCGAATCTGAGCTACGAGTCGCGCACTTTCCTGTTCCTGTTCAGCAACATCCGCCGCCCCGGCTACCAGAACTGGGACGCCTCCCTCTCGAAGAACTTCCCCATCAAGGAGGACCTCCGGCTGCAATTCCGCTTCGAGATGGTGAACATGATGAATCACCCCTGGTTCAACGACACGGCGTCCGTGGACGTGACCAACGCCGCGTTCGGCCGGCTGAACCCCACGCAGCGCAACCTGCCGCGCTTCATCAAGCTGGCGCTGCACCTGAACTGGTAGCGTGCGCTTCGCCTTTTTTCTCGCGCTGGCCGCGCTGCTGGCGGCCGGCGCGCTGGTTATCGCCGCCGAAAGCGGGGGACAGGCCACTCTGTCCCCCCGTGGACAGAGCAGCCTGTCCCCCTCCGCACGACAAGGGGGACGCTTCCGTCTGTCCCCGCTGGTGGTGAGCGTTTACGCCACCGCGGGGGATGTGCTCCGTTACCTCGCGCCGCCCGATGGCGTCGAGCGCGTGGCGCCGCTGCTCAAGCGCCTCCAGGTCTCCCGCGTTTTCCTCGAAGGCCGCCGCGGCGATGAGTACGTGCCGCCCGCCACGCTCGCCGCTGTGCGCGATCGCCTCACCCGCCTCGGCATCGCCACCTCCGGCGGAATCGCCACGGTCCCCGGCAAGACCTTCGGCGTGCGGCAGCAGGGGAAGCTGGGGTGGCTCAACTGGGAGGCCGAGCAGACCCGTGCCGGCGTCGCGCAGTTCTTCAGCGAGAATGCCCCCGTCTTCGACCAGCTCATCGTGGACGACTTCTACTGCACCGCGGATACCTCCGAGGCCTCCCAGCAGGCCCGCGGGTCGCGCTCCTGGGCGCAGTATCGGCAGGATCTCCTGGTGTCGCTGATCGAGCCGCTCATGGTGCGCCCCGCGCAGGCCCCGCGCCCCGGCGCGCGTCTCATCATCAAGTACCCGCAGTGGTACGACCGTTTCCACCTGTTCGGCTACGACCCCGCGCGCATGTCCGTCCCCTTCGAGCAGGTCTGGGTGGGAACCGAGGTGCGCAACCCCGAAACGCAGCGCATGGGCTTTGTCCAGCCTACTCAGGGCTACGTCAACTTCCGCTGGCTGGCGAGCGTCATCGGCGACAAGGTGCGAGGCGCCTGGTTCGATCACATCGAATGCACCGCGCAGAACTTCCTCGACCAGGCCTACCAGAGCGTTCTGGCCGGCGCACGCGAGCTGACGCTCTTCCACCTCGGCGACATCGTCCAGGAACATCCCGGCGACGCGTTGTTTGCGGCCGCGCTTCCTGAGCTCAGGGACCTCGCCGCGAAGGTGCGCGGCCGCGCCCCGCGCGGCATCGCCTGCTACAAGCCGCCCTCGAGCGATGCCGACGATAACCTGTATCTGGCGGACTACCTCGCCATGCTGGGCCTGCCCATAGTGCCCGCGGCGCGCTATCCGGCGGACGCCCGCGTCGCCATCCTGGGCGCTCAGGCCGCCGCTGATCCCGGGCTCCTCGACAAGCTGCGCCGCCATCTGGCCACCGGCGCGACCCTGGTGCTTACTCCCGCGCTCGTGCGACGGCTGGGCGCGCCCGCCGAGGCGCTGAGCGGCGTCCGCGTCTCCGCCGACCCGGAACCCGGCGTGACGGCGGAGCTCGGGGCGCACAAGCTCGCCACTCCTGTCGAATTAGATCTCGGCGTGTCGGCTGCCGCCAGCCTCACCAGGATCGCCGCAGCGGACCGCCGCGTCCCCTGGCTGACGTCCCGCCGCGCTGGCGGCGGGCAGGTGCTGGTGTGGAACCTGCGCACATTCTCCGAGCAGGACTACGAGGAGGTGGGCGAAGTGCTGCTGCCGCCCAAGAAGCGCGGCCTCCCCGATTTGCCCCAGCACCTCGCCGACGAGCTGCGCCGCGTACTGCTCGCGCCCCTGGGCGTCCGCCTCTCCGCCCCCACCCGCGTTGCTCTGTACCTGTTCGACAACGACGCCTGCCTCTACAACTTCCTCGACCGGCCTGTGCGCCTCCGCCTGGACGGGAAGAGCCTCGACCTCGGCCCCAACCGGCTGCTTTGGCTCGGCCCTTGAGAGGGGACAGACGGACCTGTCCCCGGCTGGCTCTCGCTATACTGGCTCGGGAGGTCAGCGTGACAACCATCAGCAGGCGCAGCGCAGTGGCCGGCTTATCATCCGGTTTCTTGATCGTACGGCCCGAGACGGCTTTCGGGTCGCAGGCCAACTCGGC
>VFZS01000032.1 GCA_016871095.1 Acidobacteriota bacterium | reverse complement strand
TCGGACCGGGCTCAGGCGCGGCGCTGGCGACGGTGGTCGGGGTGCTGGTCGAAGTGCCGGTGATGCTTTCGGTGTGCGGGGCCTGCAACCGGACCCGCCACTGGTTCGCCTTCGAGACCACGGGGAACAGATCGTGACCAAGCCACGGGTCTTGTTTCTATGTACCGGCAACTCGTGCCGCAGTCAGATGGCGGAAGGCTGGTTGCTTCATCTGGCGGGTGATCGATTCGAAGTTGCCAGCGCCGGAACCCGTCCGGCAGGCCTGAATCCCGCGGCCGTGGAGGCGATGAAGGAACTCGGCATCGACATCGCCCATCACCGCTCCAAACACGTAAACGAGTTCGTGGGACAGCCTCTCGACTGGGTCATCACCGTGTGCGACTCGGCCCGGGAGGCCTGTCCGGTCTTCCCAGGAGCAAAGGCGCAACTGCACTGGAGCTTCGAAGATCCGGCCGTGGCGCAGGGGACTCCCGGGGAGATACAGGCCGTGTTCCGGAGGGTGCGCGATCAGATCGCCGAGCGAATTAAGGTTTTCGTCGCCACAGCCTCCTGAGGGGCAACCCCCGAGGGTACTGCGATAAATATCGGGTAACTTCCTGCCCGTCCGTTGCACCTAAACAGTGAGTGCGACTTCTCCTGCTCTTGCTTGCCGGCTTGTCGGCGCTGGTTTGCCCCGGTTTGGCGCAGCGAGCCGACCTGCGGGTGGCCGAGCAGATCGACATGCCCGCGCGGGTGGACTCCAACAGCCCGGCTTTCTGGCGTGAGGGCCGGTTTCATCTCATCAACTCCGACGGAGCGCCTGCGCTCCATACGGGCGCGAGCCAGCTCGAGCTGGAGACCAGCGAAGGCATCGTCATTCAAGGCCCCGAACGCCACGGGATGTGGATCGAGGCGACCTGGGCGGATAGCGATGGGACCGTCTACGCCTGGTACCATCACGAGCCTGGGATTCTTTGTCCGGGCACCAAGCTGACTGCTCCGGAGATCGGGGCGCTGGTGTCCCATGATGGTGGTAAGAGCTTCAGCGACCTGGGGCTGATCCTGACCTCCGGTGATCGCCTGGACTGCGCCGCCAAGAATGGCTTATTCGCTGGCGGGCACGGGGATTTCTCCGTCATCCTGGACCGCGAGGGGCGTTACTTCTACTTCCTGTTCGGCAACTACGGGGGCGACACTTTCGACCAGGGCATCGCCCTGGCGCGAATGGCCTTCGAGGACCGGGTGGCCCCGGCAGGCGCGGTGTGGAAGTACCACGCGGGTGGCTGGGGACAGCCGGGACTGGGAGGGCGTGTGACTCCGGTCTTTCCGGTGTCGGCGGGCTGGCAGCAGGCCGAAACGAACGCCTACTGGGGACCGTCGGTGCACTGGAACACCTACCTGGAAAGCTACGTGGTGCTGATGAGCCACTCCTGCTGCCGGCCGCTGTGGCCCCAGGCGGGGGTCTACGTCAGTTTCAATCCGGACGTAAGCGATCCTCTGGGCTGGACCGTGCCGCAGCAGATCTTGGATCGGCCGGTTGCCTACTACCCGCAAGTGCTGGGCGCCGAAGCCGGAGAGACCGACACCCTGGCCGGCAGAGTAGCGCGGTTCTACTTGCAGGGCTGGTCCGGCTACGAGATCGTCTTCACCAAGGTGGACCCCAACGTCTTCGACCCGGAGGAACCGCCCGAGCCTTACAAGCCGGAGCGAGGCCGCAGCGCACCGGCGCGGATGAAACCCCCTGTCTCCGCGCCTCGTTAGCGATCGGCCAGATCCTCCGGCTTGAGCCCCTTGGCGAATCCGCCGAACTTGAAGGGCCGCGGCTCAAAACTGCCCACCAGACCGACGCTGGAGCGGGCCGATATGCTCTTCTCCATCTTCAGCGCCCAGTAGCAGGCGTTGACCAGCAGGCGGCGGAAGCCTTGGTTGAGCAGATCCTGGGAGGAACCCATGGTGGTGGTGAATACGCGCGCGGCGCGGCCCCGCGCGGCGGTGTAGGTCCTGGTCCAGGCGACGGGCATCATAGGCTCGTTCTGCGGGCCGGCGACGGGGGGATCGGACGGCTGCATGCCTTCGAGCACCTGGCCCAGCACCAGGGGCTGGCTGTCGCCGGGCAGGGGAAGCCGCACCTGGTAGACATCCGTGGGTCCCCATATGTCGCCGTCGCCAAGGCCCCGCAGGATGGGGTGGTTTTCCTGCCCCTTCACCACAATGCCGCGGGTGCTCTGGACGGCGTGCTTGCCGTGATGGCGGATCCAGGTCTCGCCCAGCACCTGGCGGCCAAACCCGCCCTCCCAGTCCGCCTCCTTGTTGTTCCAGGTGTATTTGCGATAGGTCTGGTAGGTCTTGAAGTCGAAGGCGTGCGTGGCGGTACGCAGACCCACCATGGGACGCCCGGATTCGACGTAGTCCACGATGTGCTTCATCTGGTCGTCCGGCAGATCGCGGAAGCGGGTGAAGATGACCATCAGGTCGGCCTGGGCCAGGGCTTCCAGGCCGGGGATGTTGTCGCGGCGGTTGGGGTTTATCGTGCCGTCGGCGGGGTCGATGGCGAACAGCACCGTACACTTGAAGCCGTGATGACGGGCGAGGATGCGGGCCAACTGGGGCAGGGCCTCTTCGGAGCGGTACTCCTCGTCGCCGCTGACCAGCACGATGTGCCTGCCCTTCCCCGGCCCGCCGGCGCCCTCGAAGATCAGGCCGGGGGCGGCGGCTAGGGCGCCAGCCACAAGCAGCGGGAACCAGACTGCGAGGCGGGTCAAAGTGGTCATGGGTGTTCTCAGCTTCAATTCTTGCATGCTGGTGTACAATTGGGGATTGCCCGCCGGGAGGTAAGGTGTGAAAGGCGTCGTGCTGGCCGGGGGAACGGGGAGCCGCCTGTTCCCGCTGACCAAGATAACTAACAAACATCTGCTGCCCATCTACGACAAGCCCATGATCTACTACCCCATCCAGACGCTGGTGGATGCGGGGATCCGGGACATCCTGATCGTGACCGGCGGCCGCAATGCCGGTGATTTCCTGCGCCTGCTGGGCAACGGCAAGGGGTTCGGGCTGGCGCACCTCAACTACACCTACCAGGAAGGCGAGGGCGGCATCGCCGATGCGCTCTCGCTGGCCGAGCATTTCGCCGACAATCACAAGCTGTGCGTGATCCTGGGCGATAACCTCATCGAGGGCAGCATCCACTCCGCCGCGGAGGAGTTCCGGCGGCAGCCGCAGGGCGCCCGCATCCTGCTCAAGGAGGTGCCGGACGCCCAGCGTTTCGGGGTAGCCGAGATCGCGGGCGACCGCATCGTGGGCATCGAGGAGAAACCCAGGCAGCCCAAGTCGGACTACGCCGTGACCGGCATTTACATGTACGACGACACGGTGTTCGACAAGATCCGTAAGCTGGTGCCCTCGGGACGCGGGGAACTGGAGATTACCGACGTCAACAACGCCTACATCGCCGAAGGCTCGATGAGCTTCTCCTTCCTGGACGGCTGGTGGACGGACGCGGGGACCTTTGAGTCGCTGCTGCGCGCCGGCAACCTGGTGGCGGCCAAGCACCGGCGGGCGGAGGTGGGACGGCCATGAGCGAGACGCGGGGATCGAACTCGATCGCATCTCTGGGCGGCCTGGAACTGGTCTACCCCGACTGCGAGAAGGGCATCGGCGCCATCATCCGGACGCCGGATTCGCCGCACCTGATCGAGGGAGTACTCATCCAGCCGGTGGTCTTCTGGCCGGATGACCGGGGCTACTTTCTCGAACTGATGCGGCTGGGCCAGGGACTGGTGAGCGGCTTCCCGGCGGCCAGTACGCAAGTCTCGGCGGCGCTGTCCTACCCTGGAACCGTCAAGGCCTTCCACTATCACCTGCGGCAGACCGATTGCTGGGTTCCGGCCATGGGGATGCTGCAAGTGGCGCTGGTGGATCTGCGGCGCGGCTCGCCCACCTTCGGCGTCCGAAACACTCTGTACGCGGGCGTGTTGCGGCCCTGGCAGCTCGTCATTCCACCGGGGGTGGGGCATGGCTACAAGGTCATCGGCATCGATCCCGCCATGCTGCTGTACGTCACCGACCGGTTCTACGATCCCGACGACGAGGGGCGCGTCCCCTACAATGATCCGCGCCTGAACTACGATTGGGAAACCCAGTACAAATGAAGCTGCTGGTCACCGGCGGAGCGGGCTTCATCGGCTCGGAGTTTGTCCGGCTGGCGGTGGGTGAGGGCCACCAGGTCCTCAACCTCGACAAGCTGACCTACGCGGGGAACCTGGAGAACCTCGAGCCGGTACGCGACCAGCCGGGGCACCGCTTCGTGCGGGGCGACATCTGCGACGCCGCGCTGGTGGACGCGCTGCTGACGGAATCCCGGCCGGACGCCATCGTCCACTTCGCCGCAGAGTCCCACGTGGACCGCAGCATTCTCTCGCCGCAGCCTTTCGTGGACACCAACGTAAAGGGCACCTTTACGCTGCTGGAGGCGGCGCGGGCCAGGCGGCTGGATCGCTTCCTGCACGTCTCGACAGACGAAGTGTACGGCAGCCTCGAACCGCCCATCGAGGCGGACGAGGACTCCCCGCTGCGGCCCAGCAGTCCGTATGCGGCGTCCAAGGCGGGCGCCGACCTGCTGGCGCTCTCCTACTTCGCCACCTACCGGCTGCCGGTGCTGGTGACGCGGGCCTCCAACAATTACGGCCCCTACCAGTTTCCCGAGAAGCTGGTTCCCCTGATGATCACCAATGCGCTCGCCGGGCGGCCGCTGCCCGTATATGGGGACGGGCGGCAGGTGCGGGACTGGCTCTACGTCGAGGATCACTGCCAGGCCCTGCTGGCGCTGCTGGAGAAAGGCCGCGACGGCGAGATCTACAACATCGGCGGCAACTGCGCGCTCGAGAACCTGGAAGTGGTGCGGCGCATTCTGGCCTCCGCCGGGCGCGGCCAGGAGCTGATCGAGCACGTCACCGACCGGCCGGGGCACGACCGGCGTTACGCGCTCTCCAGCGCCAAGCTGCTGCGCGAGACCGGCTGGGAGCCGCGGGTGGGCTTCGAAGCGGGGCTGGAGCGCACCATTGCGTGGTACCGGGCCAACCGCGGCTGGGTGGAGCACGTGCGCAGTGGCGAGTACTTGGGCTACTACGAGCGGAACTACTCCTGCCGCGAGGTGGAACTGGCCCGCCTGGCGGGCCCCTCGACGCCATGATTGTGGCCCTGGACGCCACGCCGCTGACGCTCTCCAGCGGCGGGCTGCGCCGCTACACCGAGGAGCTGGCGCGCGCGCTCGCCGCGGGGTTTCCCGACGACCAGATCCTGCTGGCAAGTGATCAGGCCTTCGCCTTGCCCCGAACGGCGCCGCCGAACCTCACCCCGGCCGGCGCCCCCAGAAACTGGCTGGAGCGCCGCTGGTGGTTGTGGGGACTGCCCCGCGAGCTGCGCCGGCGCAAGGCTCACATCTTCCACGGCACTAATTTCGCGGCGCCCTACTTCGCGGTCGTGCCCAGTGTGCTGAGCCTGCACGACCTGTCGCCATGGATGGATCCAACCTGGCACGGCGCTGCGGAGCGGGTGCGGCGGCGCACGCCCCTGATGCTGCGTCGGGCGGCCATGGTGCTGACCGACAGCGAAGCGGGGCGGCGGCAGGCCATGGACCGCTTCGGCATTCCCCCCGGGCGGATCGCGGCGGTGCCGCTGGCGGCGGCAGCGCACTTGCGGCCGGTCGAGGCGCCCGCGGCGGCCCCTTTCTTCCTGTACCTGGGGACGCTGGAGCCGCGCAAGAACCTGGCCATGCTGCTCGAGGCCTGGCGCCACCTCCGCCAGCGGCACGCGGTCGAGTTGGTGCTGGCCGGGCGCCGTAGGGCCGACTTCCCCGCCCTGCCGGAGGAACCGGGCCTGCGGATCGTGGGCGAGGTGGCGGAGGAGAAGCTGCCCGCCCTGTACTCTGGCGCCGTGGCTTGCCTGTATCCTTCGTTCTATGAGGGTTTCGGGCTGCCCGTGCTGGAGGCGATGCAGTGCGGATCGGCGGTGATCGCTTCGCGGGATGCGGCTCTCAGCGAGGTTGCCGGCGGCGCGGCCATCCAACTGGACGCGGGCGACACCCTCGCCTGGGCGCAGGCGATGCGCGCGGCCCTCGAGCAGCCGGAGTGGCTGGCCAACTGGCGCCGCAAGGCCCTCGAGCGCGCCCGGGAGTTCTCCTGGGCGCGGACGGCCCGCCTGACACGGGAGGTTTATGAGGAAGCCCGACGCCTGGCTGCTGGCGCCTGAAGCGCCCTACCCGTTGATCGGCGGCGGCCCGGCGCGGACGGCATCGCTGGTCGAGCACCTGGCGCGGCGTTACGCGCTGGACGTGGTGGTGTTCCGCGAGCCGGGCGCGGCGGATCCCGCGGCGGCGTTTCCGCCGGGGTTGGTGCGCGACATCCGCGTCATCGAGCTGCCCGCCCATTCCAAGAGGCCCGCGGCGCGGGCCTGGCGGAATCTGCGGCGTTTCCTGCGTGGCCGGCCCCCGCTGGTGGACCGGTTCTCGGGATTCGAGAGCGCCGTCGCGGATTCCCTGCGCGGCCGCCGTTATGCCCTCGCGGTGGTGGAGCACTTCTGGTGCGCGGCCTACGCGCGGCAAGTCGCGGCGCACGCGGAGACGCTGGTGCTGGACCTGCACAACATCGAATCGGTGCTCCACGCCCAGGCTTCAGAGCTGGAGCCGTGGCCGGCGCGGGCTGTCTTCCGGAGGTTCGCCGCCGCCTGCCGCGCACTCGAGCAGCGCTGGCTGCCGCGCTACTCGCTGCTGCTGGCGGCCTCGACGGAGGACGCCCGGCGGGTCGGTGAGATCGCTCCGGGCTGCCGGTGCGAGGTGTACCCTAATGCGATCCCGCTGGTGGCGCAACCGGTGCGGGAAGAAGAGCACGTTGTAGCCGTTTCGGGAAACTGGGAGTACCACCCCAACGTCTCGGCGGTCCGGCTCTTCCGGGACCGGATCTGGCCGCGACTCCGGGCACGCTGGCCGGAGCTGCGGTGGCGGCTCATCGGACGAAACCCGGAGGCAGTGCGCAGATACGTCGCCTGCGACCAGCGTATCGAGCTGACCGGCCCGGTCCAGGATGCCGTGCGGGAACTGGCGGCGGCGCAGGTGGTGGTGGCGCCGCTGGTGGAAGGCAGCGGGACGCGGGTAAAGATTATCGAAGCCTGGGCGGCGGCCAGGGCGGTTGTCGCTACGCCGGTGGGCGCCGAAGGGCTGCCTGGGCTGGACGGGGAGCACCTGCTGGTGGCCGAAACGCCGGAGCGTTTTGTCGAGGCGGTCTCGGGGCTGCTCGGGAGCGCCGCCCAGCGGTTCCGGCTGGGACGGGCGGGCAGGTCCCTTTACGAACAACAACTTAGCTGGGAGGCGGCCTGGCGGGGGCTGGAGCGGCTCGGAATATAGCTTTCCCGCGGCGTGCTGGCCCCACTATACTTATAAGGACACCATGCGCTTCGCTGTGGATGCCCACGCTATCGGCTGCAACCTCACGGGCAACGAAGTGTATGTCCGCAACCTGCTGGAGTGCTTTGCCGGAGTGGACGGCGAAGCCGAGTTCATCGCCTACTACTCGGTGGACGAAGCCGCAGCCTGGCTGCCGGAGCGCTTCCACCGCCGTCCCGTAGCGCGCAACCCCTTTCTGCGGCTGGGCTACGATCTCTCCCGCAAGCTGCGCCGGGACCGGCCGGATCTGCTGCACGTCCAGTACACCGCGCCGCTGCTATGCCCTGTCCCGGTAGTAGTCAGCGTGCATGACGTGAGCTTCTCGGAGCACCCGGAGTTCTTCGCGCTGCCACGCGCACGTCAGCTTCAGTGGACCGTGCGGCGGACAGTGCGGCGGGCGGCGCGTATCCTGACGGGCAGTGAGTTCTCCCGGCAGGCCATCGCGCGGACCTACGGCGTCAACGGCGAGAAGGTGGTGGTCATCCCCAACGCCGCGGCGCCCATGTTCCGGCCCCTGTCTCGGGAGGCGGCCGCGGCGGCGGTGCGGGCCCGCTTCGGCCCGCCAGGACCGTTCCTGCTCACGGTCGGGGACCTGCAACCGCGCAAGAATCAACTGGGTCTGATCCAGGCCTTCGCCGAGCTGGTGCGCACGCATCCGCAGTTGCCGCACCAACTGGTGCTGGCCGGGAAGGCAACCTGGTTCGGCCCACGCGTCCACAAGGCCGCGCAGGCCAGCGGAGTGGCCGACCGCATCCACTTCACCGGCTTCGTCACGGACCAGGAGTTGCTCGAGCTGTACAACGCCTGTGAGGTGTTCGTGTTCCCCTCCTTCTACGAGGGCTTCGGGCTGCCGGTATTGGAGGCCATGGCCTGCGGGCGCGCGGTGGCCTGCTCGAACGCCTCGGCGCTGGCGGAGGTGGCGGACGCCGCGGCGATCCTGTTCGACCCGCACTCCACCGGGCAAATGGTGCGGGCCTTGCGGGACCTGCTGCTGGACGCCGAGTTGCGCGGCCGCATGGAGCGGATCGGCCTGCAACGGGCGGCCCACTTCAGTTGGCGCCAGACCGCCCAGAAGACTCTGGAAGTCTACTACCAGGTGGCCGACAGCCGCGGGCGGGCCGCGCGCGAGCGGTACCACTACGCACGGCGATGAGAGCAGCAGGCTGGCTCCTCCTGGCGGCCGGGGCGGTCCTGGCCCAGAGCACGGGCGAGGAAGCGCTGATCTACGCGGTCAACTGGCCCAGCGGGCTGAGCCTCGGCGAAGCGCGCCTGGAGACCAAGCGGGCCGGGGCCCGCTGGCAGATCCAGTTGACCTTGGAGGCGGCGCTGCCAGGCTTCGCGGTCAACGATCGTTACCAGTCCATCGTGACCGAAACCTGGTGCTCGCTCGAACTCGAGAAGCAGTTCGCCCACGGCCAGCGCAAGGGGCATGAACGCACTAGCTTCGACCCGGCCCGGTCCGTGGCCACACGGGAGACACTGGGCGGCGGCGGCAAGTCGGAGCTGCCGGCGCCCGCCTGCCCCAGGGACGCCCTGGCCTATCTCTATTGGCTGCGGCGCGAGCTGGGACAGGGGCGTCTGCCCGCTCCGCAAACCGTCTACTTCGGCGCCGCCTATCAGATTCGCCTGGAATACGGCGGGACACAGACCCTTCGCCTGGGCGACGAGCGGACCCAGGCGGACCGGCTGGTGGCGGTGGTGAAAGGCCCGGTCGCGGAGCTGAAGTTCGAGGTCTTCTTCGCGCGGGACCCGGCGCGTACCCTGGTGCTGGCTCGAGTGCCCTTTCCCTCCGGCGTGTTCTCGATGGAGCTGGTTCGCTAGTGTCCTGTAACCGAGATGCCAATGCACAGCCGGCCGGACCACTTGCTGACGCGCGCGGCTCGGAATCGGCTTCCGAGCCGCGACCCTCAGGGAGCGGTTTGCCAACAGATCCGTGTTCCCCGGCACTAGCCATGCGCGTGGCGTTCTTCTCTCCCCTGCCGCCCTCCAGGAGCGGGATCGCCGACTACTCGGCGGCGCTGCTGGAGCGGCTGGAGCGCCTGGCGGAGGTGGAGGCCTTCTCCGAGCGCCCGGCGCGGTTTGACGCCGCCCGCTACGACGCCTTGCTGTACCAGATCGGCAACAACCCGTTCCACGCCTTCGCCTATGAGCTGGCGCTCGAACATCCGGGCGTGGTAGTGATGCACGAATCCAACCTCCACCACCTGATCGTCGAGCTCACCATCCGGCGCGGGGATTGGGACGCCTACCTGGCCCAGTGCGAGTACGACGGCGGCGCGGCCGCGCTCGAGTACGCGCGCCGCGCGCGCACCCTGATGGTGGGTCCCGACTACGAAGGCGTCCCCATGACCCGCCGCATCCTGGAGCGCAGCCGCGCGCTCATCGTGCACAGCGGCTTCATGCTGGACCAACTGCGCGCCGCGGGCTTCCATGGCCCCATCGCCCGCATCCCGCACGGCGCCTGGATCCCTTCGGCCGACCGCATGCTTTACCGGCAGCGGCTGGGACTGGATGAGACCACGCCGCTGGTCGGCATCTTCGGGTTCCTCAAGCCCTACAAGCGCATCGCCGAATCGCTGCGGGCCTTCCGCCGTCTGGTGCGGCTGGAGCCGCGCGTCCGCATGATCCTCGCCGGTGAGCCGCACCCGGACTGCCCGGTGCAGTCGATGCTCACTGCCCTGGGTCTGTCGGAGCAAGTGCGCACGCTGGGCTTCACTCCCATCGAGGACTTCACCGGATACCTGGCCGCCTGCGACGTGGTGCTCAACCTGCGCTATCCCACGGTCGGAGAGACCTCCGGCAGCCTGCTGCGCGCGCTGGGCCTGGGAAGAGCGGTCCTGGTATCCGGCGTGGGGGCCTTCCGCGAGCTGCCCGACGACGTCTGTCTGAAAGTCTCGGTGGACGCCGGCGAGGAGGACCAGATTTTCGAGTACCTGAACCTGCTGGTGTCGCGGCCCGAAGTGGCGCGGGCGCTGGGGCGGCGGGCACGGGAGTACGTCGAGCGTGAGTGCAACTGGGAGCTGGTCGCCGAGCGGTACCTGTCGTTCTTGCAGGCGGTGGCGGAGGGACGGGAGTGGACTCCCCCGCCCGCCGCGCCGCCCGAGCCGCCCGCCATCACGCCCCCGCCGCCCGAGGGCGGCTATGTTCAGACCTGGGCCACCTCCACCCCGGACCAGGACTACGTCGAGACCCACCTGGCTCGCCTGGAGAAGACGCTGGGGGTCATCCCGCCGGGCGGTCCCCACGATCGCATCCTGGAGATGGGAGCGTACCTCCAGATCACGCCCGCCCTCAAGACGCGGCTGGGATACGGCGAGGTGCGGGCCTGTTACTACGGACCCGCGGGCCGCCTCGATCACCGGGTGGCGGTCTCGGCGCTGGGCGAACGCTTCGAGTGCGACGTGGATCTCTTCGACGCCGAGCGGGACCGCTTCCCCTACCCGGACGAGTTCTTCGCCACCGTGCTCTGCTGCGAGCTGCTCGAGCACCTGAAGGCCGACCCCATGCACGCGCTCGCGGAAGTCAATCGCATTCTGCTCCCCCGCGGGCACGTGGTGCTGACCACTCCCAATGTCACCTCGCTGCGGGCGCTCTCGGCGGCCTTGCAGGGCTATCATCCCGGCTTCTTCCCGCAGTATTTGAAGCCCGAGGTAGAAGGCGAGACGGAGGCGCGGCACAGCCGCGAGTACGCGCCCAGGGAGATCCGGCAACTGCTGGGCGATGCCGGCTTCGAAGTGACGCTGCTGGAGACCGGGGCGTTCCGCGAGAAACCGGAGCCGGAGCTGGCCTGGGTGCGCCACCTGCTGGAGCGCTACCGCCTGCCCGAGGATCTGCGCGGGGACGGCATCTACGCGGTGGGACGCAAGCGGGGGCCGGTGCGGGAACGCTATCCGGCCTGGCTGTACAGTGGCACAAGCCAATGAACCTGGAGTTCCTTCACGCGCGCGTCGAGGCAATCGCGGACCGCCCCGCGCTGCGGGTGCAACTGCGGTTGGTCAACCGCTCGGGCGAGACCTGGCGCCTGGCCGAGGGGTACGCCGTTTCCTACCAGTTGTTCGATCCCGACACCGACGCGCTGATTGAGGACGGGCCGCGGACCGGACTGGGGTGGGAGTTGCCGTCCGGGCAGACGGCCGAGGTCGAGCTGGAAGTGGCGCTGCCGCCGGAGGACGGACGCTTCCGCGTGTTCGTCTCGCTGCTGCGCGAGCAGGTGTGCTGGCACTACACGCAGGGGTGGAAGTTCCTGCTGATCGAGGCGGCAGTGGTGGCGGGGCGGTCTGTGGTCGAGCGTTCCAAGGTGACGACTCTGGGAGTTCTGGAAGGCCAGAAGCTGGCGCGGGCCGCCTCTCGCGCGGTGCGCTATCCGCTGGCGGGCATCTGGCGCAACTGGAGCCTGATTCGCTCGATGGTGGGACGGGATATCCGCGGCAGGTATCGGGGGTCGTTCGGCGGGATGTTCTGGACCGTGCTCAACCCGCTGCTGCTGATGGTCACCTACTTCTTCGTGTTCGGGATCGTGCTGCGCGCGCGATTCGGCAACGATCCCAGCCGGGCCGGCTTCGTGCTGTACTTCCTGGCCGGGATGCTGCCCTGGCTGGCCTTCAGCGAGGCCGCCGGGCGCGCCCCCTTCGTCATTCTCGAGCACCGCAATTTCGTCAAGAAGCTGGTCTTCCCGCTGGAGATCCTTCCCGTCAACCTGGTGCTGGCGGGTCTGGCGACGGAGGTCATCGCGCTGGTCATTTTCGCGGCGGGCCTGCTGGGCGCCCGCGGGGCGGTGCCGGCGACCGTGTTGTGGCTGCCGGCGCTGCTGATTCCCCAGGTGCTCTTCACGGCGGGGCTGAGCTGGTTCCTGGCGGCGCTGGGCGTATACGTGAGGGATCTCGGGCAGGTGAGCGGGTTTCTGCTCACGCTGTGGTTCTTCCTGACGCCCATCTGCTACCCGGTCGAGGCGCTCCCGCGGGAGGCCCTGCCGGTGCTGGCCGAGAATCCGTTGTTCACGCTGGTGGCGGGCTACCGGGCGATATTCCTGGAGCATCAGCAGCCGGCGTTCGGCCCGCTATGGAAGCTCTGGCTGATCGCCCTGGCCGCCTTCTTCCTGGGCCACGCCTTGTTCTATAAGCTCAAAAAGAGCTTCGCGGATGTGATTTGACAGCAGAGGGGCGGCCAAGAGTCTAGAATAGGGTAGAACCATGCCTGACATGACGAAGGGGCGGAGTCCCTTCTATCCGGGGCAGCCGGTCCCGGTGGAGCTCTTCGTGGGCCGCGCCGAACAGATCCGGAGAATCATGGAGCGCGGTGTGGGCCAGGTTGCGGCGGGCAAGCCGGTGGCCATGTTCGTGCAGGGGGAGTACGGGATCGGCAAGAGCTCCATTGCCGGCGTCGTTCAGCGCCTCGCCGAGAACGGACATAGCCTGCACAGCATTTACGCCCCTCTGGGGGGAGCGCGGACGCTGGAGGATGTGGCCGCGGCGGTTCTGGAGGCCACCCTGCGATCAGGGGCCTTCGATGCGAGCAAGTCCGAGCGGGTACGAAACTGGCTGGCTAAGTACATCGGCCAGCAAGAACTCTTTGGCTTCACCCTGAATGCCGCGGCTCTCAAGCAGGACGCACCACAGATCGCGAATTCTTCCCGGATGCTCGGGTTCCTTGGGGAAGTCAGGAAGCGCCTGGAGGATCGCGGGGTGAAGGGCGTTTTCTTGGCCTTGGACGAGATCAATGGGCTGACTCGCGGCGCGGACTTCGCGCACTTCATCAAGGGCTTGGTGGACACCAACGCCATGTCTCCCGAACCGCTTCCGCTGCTGCTGATGCTGTGCGGCGTGGAGGAGCGGCGCAGGGAGATGATCGAGAAACACCGTCCGGTAGAGCGGATTTTTGATGTTGTGGAAATCGAGTCCATGCGCAACGAGGAAACCGAGGAGTTCTTCCGGCGCGCTTTCGACTCAGAGGGCATGTCCGTCGAGCCGAAAGCGATGGGGTTGTTGGTGCACTACTCCGCCGGGTTCCCAAAGATCATGCACCTGCTGGGCGACAACGCCTATTGGGCGGATCGGGACGGCGTTGTGAGCGCAGAGGATGCCATCGAGGCCGTCGCCATGGCGGCTGAGGATGTGGGGACGAAATACGTGGACCAGCAGGTCTACGGGGCTCTCCGCAGCGCCGATTATCGGACTATCCTGGCCAAGATCGCCCGCCTCGATCCGAGCGAATTGAGCTTCACCAAGGGAGACATCGAAGCGGGCCTCACCCAAACCCAGAAGCTGAAGCTTAACAACTTCCTTCAAAAGATGAAGAGGCTCAAGGTCTTGCGGTCGGGTGAGCTTCGAGGAGAGTACGTCTTCACCAACCGCATGGTGCGCCTCTACATCTGGCTGAAGAGCCAGCGCCCGCCCGCGGGTGCGTCCTGATCGCCAGGCGCCACCCGCCCGGGTCCGGCCCGCGGCCGAAGCTGTGGCCGCCTTCTTCCTGGGCCACGCCTTGTTCTACAAGCTCAAAAAGAGCTTCGCGGATGTGATTTGAGGGGCGCACCCATCCGCCGCATTATCAGCAGGTTGCGGCCACCCCGCGGACGCGCCGGCTGCTCCGCCGCAAAATCGCCCGTAGGGGCTTCCCTTCGACGATCAGGCGCACTATAATACAGGCACCGAAGTGGGGAGGCTGCCATGAAGCTGACCGTGCTGAGTGTTGCGGTTCTCCTCATCGCCGGACCCCGCATTTTGCACTCCGACGATCTGGAGAACGCTTTACAGAGCCTCAAAGAGGCGGAATCCAAGAAAGACACCGCCCTGGTGAAGAAACTGGCGGTGGAAACGCGGGCGCTGGCGCGCCGGGTTGCCTCGGCGCCTGCTCCCCAAACCGAAGACGAAAAGGAGGCCTGGACCAGGCGCGCCGCCTACGCGCGCGACATCGAGTTGTACGCCGAGTACGCGCTGTACGCCGCAGCCATCCAGGCCCCTCCCGCCGCGATGGTGGACCTGCTGTCCACCCTCGAGCTGGAGAACCCCAAGAGCAAGTACCTCGACAACGCCTATTCAGGCTACCTCCTGGCGCTGAACCAGACGGGTGCGGCATCCAAGATCCCGGACGTCGCCGAGAAGGCCATCGCCCACTTTCCAGACAATGAGGACTTGTTGCTGGTGCTGGCCGACACCGCCATGAACCGCAAACAGAGTGATCGGGCCCTGGGCTGCGCCAAGCATCTACAGAACGTGCTCTACAAGCACGCCAAGCCCGAAGGCATGTCCGCTGCCGACTGGCAAAGCAAGAAGAACGCCGCTCTGGGCCGCGCCCACTGGATCGCCGGCTTGGTGCTCAGTGAGAAGAACCAGTATTACCAGGCCGACAAGGATCTGCGCGCCGCGCTGCCCCTCATTCGAGGAAACGAACCCATGCTGGCCCCCACGCTGTTCTACCTCGGCGTGGTCAACTACCAGCTCGCCTCGGCAATGAGGAACAAGGCACGGATGCTGGAAGCCGCCAAGTTCAGTGACGAGGCGGCCGCCATCAAAGGTCCGCTCGCCCAGCAGGCTTGGCGCAACGCGCAGGCCATGCGCGCCGAGGCCGCCAAGCTGCGCTGACCGGCTGTTGCGGGAAGCAGGGCTCGAGCCCGCGTGCCCGGTGAAGGGCGCGGCGGCGGGTGTCGCCCGCCTCCGCCGGTTCCGCCCTCAGCCTTGACGGCCCACGGCTCTCTCGCTCAGCGCTTCTCGCGGACCACGCAGATGGGCGAAGCCCAGGCGATCTCGCCTTCCGCGCCGCGTTCCGCTTCGCTGAAGGATTGGATGACGCGGACGTAGTAGTAGCTCTCAGCGGCCTTCGGGCGCGGGCGGATGCCGGTCTCGGGCGCCTCCCAGTTCTGGATCTGGCTCGTCGCCCCCATCGAGGTGTCACCGAAGTCGCCCCCAAACTCCACCGTGTCGCGGAAGGTGAAGGCGAGGGTGTTCGAATCCCCCTTCCGCGTGTAAATCACGCGGTTGTTCTTGAGCACGTCCACGCGGAGGATCGGTTCGGTGCCGATGACGCGGACCTGGAAGCTGGGACTCACCGCCGCGGAGATGACCTCGCCTTGCAGCGCCACGTCGGTGTGGAAGTCCACGATGATGTTGTCCGTGGAACCGTAAGTGCGGCGCAGGCGGAAGGCCTGCTGGATGTCGTCGCGGGTGGTGACGCGGTCCCTCACCAGGAGGTTGGCGTAAGAGACGTGCGTGGTGAAGTGGTCGCTGGAGGCGATGAACCCCATACGGTAGCCGGCCCCCAGCGCGTTCCAGATAAGCCCCTTCTGGAAGGGCGCGCGTCCGGCGCCGCCCGGCCCGAGGGCTTGGGGAGTGGCGACCCGCGGCGCGCCTTCTTCCTCGTAGGAGTTGCGGTCCCCCTGGTAGATCTCGGTCACCGGGACAACGGTCTCGTCGCGCAGGCGCCAGTCCGTGCCCATGCTGGTGCCGGAGGTGTGCGGGATTCCGAGACCGTCAGTCGCGCGAAGGTACGCCCACAGTCCTTGCGCGTCTCTTTCGATCAGCTCCGGACGTTCCGAGATGTTCAGCCTGGGCACGCGGAAGCTGAACACGCCGCGGCGCGGGTGGAAGATGTTGTTGTGGCCGAGCGGGAAATTGATGGACCGCTCGTAGCCGTATAGCGGCACGAAGCGCCCGGGCACGTGGAACAGGTCGGCCGACTTCTGCGTGCGCCACCACTGGTACTCGTCGTCGGTGTTGCGGCTCTCCGGTTCGTCGGTGTCCAGCCACGCGCCGTAGTTGTGGTCGGTGACAGCCACGAAATCCAGCGCCGCGGAGTTGAGGGCATACCGATAGGCGTCCCACAGCGAACCGTCGATGGCGCCGTCCATGGAGATCTCGGTGTGGCGGTGCAGGTCGCCGCGGATGATCTTGTAGGTGACGCCGCCGATGGTGAGGCGGTGCTGACGGATGCGCTCGACCTCGGCGGCCTCGCGCGGATGCGGGGTCGGGACGCTGGGGCCGGGGCTGGGCTGGAACGCGGCCAGGACGGGCGCCGTGGCGGGAGGGCCGGCCTCGATCACCGAGCAGAACACCTCGTGATTCTCGGGCAGGGTGACCGGCATCCTCCGCCCGTCGCTGACTGAAGCGACGATCAACTGGCCGCCCGCGCCCGGTGCGGTGGCCAGCACGGTGTCCTGGCGCCCCGTGCTGCCGGGAATCAGCATGGGAGCGAGCCAGCGCTGGGCTGGTCCTTCTCCGGCGAGGGTGGTGGCGTAGTAGTCGAACAGGTGGCCGGCCCAGCGACCGCGGGCGATGGCCTGATGCCTGAGGAATAGCCAGACCCGCCCGCCGCCGTCAACCCCGAGGCGCGGGTTCTGGAAAAGGTAGGCCGGCAGGAAAGGCGGGTAGGCCTTGTCGAACGAGGCCTGGGGCTGGCGCCACTGCCCGCCCTCCAGTACCGCGAGGCGCGGGCGGCGGTAGAGCGCCGTGGGCGTGTCGTTGGGGCCGTAGAGCCGCGAGCCTCCCTTGCGGACGCGGGCTCCGATCTTGGGATTGTCGTAGCCCGTGTCCTTTCCCCAGTTGGCGGGGCCTTCCTCCCAGGCGACCCAGACCCGGCCCCAGCCGTCCACGGCTACGTCGGCGCGCATCTCGGCGAACGAGGTCTCCGACACCGCCTGGGCCCGTCCGAGCTGCCCGTTCCGGTAGTCGCGCAACATCAGGTCGTAACCCGTGGCGTGCCGGTAAGTGTCCCAGGCGATCCACGCCTGTCCGTTCGATGCCACGCTGACGGCCGGCTCCCAGTCGTCCTCCGCCGTGTCGGTAA
>VFZS01000031.1 GCA_016871095.1 Acidobacteriota bacterium | reverse complement strand
AACGCCGGCAGCGCGCTGGGATCCTCGGCCCTGGCCACCAGCGCGTTTGTGGCGACGCACTTCGGCGCGGCCGCCGCGACGCTGGGATGGATGCTGGCGGAGTGGCTCCACAACGGCAAGCCCAGCGCGCTGGGGGCCATGTCGGGGGCCGTGGCCGGACTGGTGGCCATCACTCCGGCCTCGGGTTTTGTAAAGCCCTTGCCGGCGCTGGCGATCGGGTTCGCGGCCGGACTGCTCTGCTACTACATGGTCACCTCGGTGAAGCGGCGCTTCGGCTATGACGATTCGCTGGACGCCTTCGGAGTTCACGGAGCGGGCGGCACGGTGGGCGCGCTTCTAACCGGCGTATTCGCCACACGGGCCGTCAACAGCGGTCTGAAAGACGCCGCCGGCAACCCCGCGGCGCTGGGGCTGGTGGATGGCAACGCCTGGCAGGTGCTCTACCAGTTGGTGGGTTGCGTTATCGCCTGGCTGCTGGCGCTGGGCGGCACGCTGCTGATCCTCAAGATCTGCGATGCCGTGCTGGGTGCGCGAGTCAGCGGGGAGGAGGAGACCCAGGGTCTGGACCTGAGCATGCACGGCGAGGAGGCGTACAGCCTCGAAGCTTAGGTTCGGGCGGAGGACGAGTCATGACGAAAATCGAGGCGATCATCCAGCCCTTCATGCTGGAGGAGGTCAGAGAGGCCCTTAAGAACATCGGCATCGAGGGCCTGACCGTTTCCGAGGTTCGGGGCCACGGTCGGCAGAAAGGGCACAAGGAGATCTACCGGGGGCAGGAGTATCAGGTGGACCTGCTGCCCAAAGTGAAGCTCGAGCTGGTGGTGCCGTCCAGCCGGCGGGAGGAGGTTGTGGGCGCTCTCATCGGCGGCGCGCGAACCGGGAAGATCGGGGACGGCAAGATCTTCCTGTACCACGTGCGCGCGGCCATCCGCATTCGAAACGACGAACGCGGAGAGGCGGCGCTCTAACCAACATGAGCGCGGGCAGCCCGCCGGAGCCGGAGCGCGAGGCCTTCCTGGCCACCGGGGACGCCGCCTGTGTGCTGAGCGCGCGGACGGCGCGCGTGCAGGAACTGGTCCGCGCGGCGTACGAGCAGGCCCTGGCGCCCGCGTTCCCGCGGGGCCTGGCGGCGCTGGCGGTGGGCGGATTCGGCCGCGCCGAGATGTTCCCGCATTCGGACGTGGACCTGCTCCTGTTGGTGGAGCAGGAACCGCGAGCGCAGGCCAGCCGCGACGCCGCCGCGCTGATGCGGGAGTACTTCCTCCACGCGCGCGCCGTTCACCGGGCGGCCGAGGCGGCCATGGAAGCCAGCGAAAGCGCCGAGAGCGGGCTGCTGGCCCAGTATCGCGACTGGCGCTCCCGGCTTTCCAACGCCGACTTCTCGGGGGCCGGAGACCGCGTCTACTTCAAGGCGCCGCAACAGCTCGGGCATGACCCGGAGCTGGCGTTCCGGTGGTTCGAGTTCGTGGCGCGCCACGGCATCCGGCCGGCACGGGACTCGGAAAGGCGAGTCGCGGAGCAGGCCGCGGCTTTGGCGGAGCACTGCGCGAGTTCGCGGGGCGGATGGAGGATGCTGGAGGGGATTCTGTCGCTGCCGCATGTCGCCCTGGCCCTGCGCGGCATGCACGCGTCGGGCCTGCTGAGGGCGCTGTTGCCGGACTGGGAGCGTGTCGAGTGCCTGGCCGTGCGGGACTTTTCCCACCGCTACACAGTGGATGAGCACACCCTGGTGGCCATCCAGGAGCTGGCCGCCCCGGCCGGAGCGCAGGACCCGCCGCGGCAGCGCCTGGCCGGGCTGTGGCAGGAAGTCGGTCAGCCCGCGGTCGTGCTGTTCGCCCTGTTGTGGCACGACGCCGGCAAGTTTACCGGCCTGGCGCCGCACGCCAACGAATCCGCGCGCCTGGCCGATAGCGCCCTGGAACGGCTCCAGGCGCCCAGGGAAGTCCGCCGGGTGGTCCGGTTCCTGATCGAGCGGCACCTGGACCTTCACCAGATCATGCTGCGCCGCGACCTGGACGATCCTTCGACCGCGCGGCTGCTGGCCCGCCGCGTGGAAACCGTGGAGCGGCTGAAGGAGCTGACCCTGCTGACCTACGCCGACATCAGCGCCCTGCATCCCGAGGCCATGACCCCGTGGCGGCTCGAACAGCTCTGGGGCTTGTACGTGCTGACTCACAACGAGCTGACGCGCGAGCTGGACACCGAGCGCATCGACGCCTCGGCCACGGCCTCTCCGGAGCTGGCGGAGTTTCTGGAGGGGCTCCCGGTCCGATACCTTCGCACGCAGGGCGAGGAGGAGATCCAGGAGCACTACCGGCTCTGGCAACTCGCCAATGACCGCGGCCTGGCGTGCGAGATCCGCAAGCGCAACGGAACCTACTCGCTGGTGGTGGCGGCTCGCGACCGGCCTTTCCTGCTGGCCTCGATTGCCGGAGTCCTGGCCGCCTTCGGCATGAACATCCTCAAGGCGGAGGCCTACGGCAACCGCTCGGGCATGGTGGTCGACACCTTCGCCTTCGAGGATCCCCACCGCAGCTTCAGCCTGAATCCCTCGGAAGTGGACCGCTTCCGGCTCACGCTGGAGCGGGTGGCGCAGGGAAGATCGGACCTCGGACGGCTGCTGGAGAGCAGGCCCAAACCGTCGCCTTCCGGCGGGCGGCCCCGGGTCCAACCCACTGTGGCGTTCAACTCCGAGGCCTCTCCGACGGCCACCTTGATCGAAGTGGTGGCGCAGGACCGGCCCGGTCTGCTCTACGATCTGGCGTCCACCATCTCGGCGGCGGGCTGCAACATCGAAACCGTTCTCATCGACACGGAAGCGCGCAAAGCGCTGGACGTCTTCTAGGTCACCGCCGCCGGCGGGAAACTCTCCACCGCGCAGGAGGCCGCCTTACGGCAAAGCCTGCTCCGGGCCTGCCACGGCTGAGCTGGCAGCCGTCCTTACCGGCCCAGGTTCTTCGCCACGAAGTCCCAGTTGACGATCTTCCAGAAGGTCTCGACGTACTTGGCCCGCGCGTTGCGGTAGTCGATGTAATAGGCGTGCTCCCAGACGTCGCAGGTCAAAAGCGGCGTGTCACCCTCGGTTAGCGGCGTCCCGGCGTTCGCGGTGCCCTTGATGGCCAGGCTCCCGTCCGCCTTCTTCACCAGCCAGGCCCAGGCGGAGCCGAACAGGCCCACTGCGACCTCAGTGAACTGGCGCTGAAACTCCTCGAAGGAGCCGAAGGCCTTCTGGATGGCCGCCAGCAGCGCTCCCTGCGGCTGGCCGCCTCCCTTGGGGCTGAGGCAGTTCCAGTAGAAGGTGTGGTTCCAGACCTGCGCGGCATTGTTGAAGACCTTGCCGGTGGACTTGCGAACGACGTCCTCCAGGCTGGCCTTCTCGAACTCCGTGCCGGCCGCCAGTTGGTTCAGGTTGTTGACGTAAGTCTTGTGGTGTCTGCCGTAGTGATACTCGATGGTCTCCGCCGAGATGTGCGGGCTCAGCGCGTCCGTGGCATAGGGCAATTGTGGCAATTCGAACATTGGTCTCCCTCTGGGGTGATCCCCTTCCACCAGGATAGCGGGATCCCGGCCGCAGTGGGCGACACTACCCGATCCAGGCGCTCCCCGCTATGTCTTTCAGGTCCCACCCGCGCCGGTATTCGCGCGCGAGGTACTGGTTGGCTTCGCGGCAGTTGGTGACCCGGAAGGCCAGCGGATCCCACTCGACGCGGTGGCCCACCCGCAAGGCGACATTGGCCAACTGATACGCCTCGGTAAAAGGACCGGCGTAGCCGAAATGGCAGGGCGCCTGTTTCCCCGCCTTGATGGCCGCCGCCCAGTCCTTGTGGACTTCCTCGCGGTCCCACTGCCGTTCGGGCGGCGCAGGATAGGGGTCCGTGGTCTGGCCGAGGAACGGTCCGCGGCCCGGCGGCAGGCTGCCCTTCGTTCCTATCCAGACCATGCCTCCCCGGCCGCCGGTGATTGCCTCCGGCGGGCGCTTGCCGCCGTCATACCAGTAGATCTTGAGCGGGGGATGGACCCCTCGCTGCGGCCACTCCCATCGCACGATGCTCCACTCGGGGTACATCTCCCGTTTCAGGCCGCTGGTCTCCAGCACCTCGACCGCACCCGGCGCCCCCAGGTCGAGCGCCAGGAAAATCACGTTCATGCCGTGCGGCGCGATGTCGCCCACCGCCCCGCTGCCGAACTCAATCCAGCCGCGCCAGGTGAAGGGATGGTAGACGGGAAGCTCCGGGGCCTTCTGGTAGATGAACCGCTTCCAGCTCTCGGGGCTGTACACGGGATGTTCCTTGGGCCACTTGTTCCGGTAAGGCCGGGGCGGAGCGGTTCCGAGCCACAGGTCCCAGTCCAGGCCCTGCGGCACCGCGTCTTCGCCCGGTGGGCGGTCGTATCCCTGCGGCCAGACGGGACGGTCCGTGGCCACGTGAATCTCGATGATCTCGCCCAGCGCGCCCGATTGGATCAGCTCAGCCACCCTCAGCGTGCGGGCATCGGCGCTGGTCTGCGTGCCCATCTGGGTGACCAGCTTGGTCTCGGCCGCCACGCGCGTCATCACCCGGGCTTCCTGCACGGTCTGCGTCAGCGGCTTCTGACAGTAGACGTGCAGCCCGTGCTTCATCGCCCACACGCTGATGTAGGCATGGGTGTGGTCGGGAGTGGCCACCGCGACGCCGTCCAGTTTCTCCTGCTCGATCATCTTCCGGAAGTCCGTGTATTTCGCGGCCTTCGGATATTGCGCTCCGCGTTTCTCCAGCACCGTGGCATCCACGTCGCACAGCGCGGAGACGTTCTCGCCGAGTTTGTTGAATGTGGCGGCGTCCGCCCCGCCCATGCCGGCCAGGCCGATGACGCCGAGGTTCAGCTTCTCATTGGCTGCGTATCCGCGCGCCAGTCCGGCCGGCAGGATCATGAATGCTCCGGCGGTCTTCTTCACCGCCTCACGCCGCGTGATCCGGCTGCCCCGCTGGATGGCTCTCACCAAGTTGGCCTCCGATCTCAACGCTTGGGCAACGAGATGGTGATGTTCCGGTACCTGATCCCGCCGTGGTGGTCGCCCTGGAGGTAGATCGGGCCGGGCGCGGCCTCATTGCCGTCGATGGCCCCGCCGGTGATGCCCGGGATCTCCTGGTTATCCACGGTGGTGACGCCGTTGAACACCACCGTCACCCACCGCCCGATCAGGGTGATGTCGTAGGTCTGCCACTCGGGCCGGAACGGCGGCGGAGAGGACGGGCCGACCATTCCGTAAATGCTGCCCACGCCCAGGTATGGATTCCTGGGGAATACGCTGGGAGAGCCGCCGCGCGGACCCGCGCCCGCGGCGCGGCCTGGAGGCGGCGCGGAAGGCGGCGCCGTCACCTGGGCCTCATAGCGCCCGCGGAGGTAGATTCCGCTGTTCTCCCCCGGCGGGCAGTTGTATTCGACGTGCAGCTTGAAATCGTCGAACGTCCGGACGGTCCGAAGGTTGGAGCCCTTCGCCTCGTTCACCAGCTCTCCGTTGCGGGCCACCCAGTGGCTGGCCGCGGGGCCTTCCCGGAGCCCGGGCGTATTGTTGATCGGCGCCCATCCCGTGAGGTCTCTTCCGTTGAACAGCGGTTCCGGATCGGACCAGGCTGCCGGCGCTTCGCGCTTCAGGGCAGGCGCAGGCACGCCCGTGAGCCTCCACTCGTTCCTGCCCTGCTTCTGAGTGCCCGTGAGCTTGTCGCCCTTCACCGAAAGCTTCCAGACAAGCTCGGGCCGGGCCGGCACAGCGGGGCGGTCGTCTGAGGCCGGGCGCTCCGGCGCCGCCCTGAGCACGGTGATGACCAGACGCGACCCGTCCATCTTAGCGGCGGCGACCGGGTTCACGTTTCCGGTCCGCCCTTGGACCCGGACCTCCGGTGCGCCATCCTTGTCCACCACCTCCATCCAGCTTGGAAAGCTGACATCTCCCCGGGTGATGGTGATGTTCCACCGTCCGGCAAAGGGGTTGCCGGCCTTCTGCGAGAGGGCCGGAATCAGGGCGGCCACAGCAATGGTCAGCGCGACGTAAAGTTGCCTCATGGCACTCTAGCTTAGCTCAAGGAGAGGCCGGATGGCGGCCCGCTACTTCTTGACCAGCTCGACCCGGCGGTTCTTGGCCCGCCCCTCCTCGGTCTGGTTGTCGGCGATGGGCTTGTCCTGTCCCCAGCCGGCGGCGGTCAGGCGTTTCGCGTCGATGCCCTTCGCGGCGAGGGCCGCTACCACGGCCTTGGCGCGGTTCTCCGACAGGATCTTGTTCGAGGCGGGCGTCCCCACGCTGTCGGTGTGCCCCTCGACGCTCAGCATCAGGCCGGCGTTGGTCTGGAGCATCTCCGCCACCTGGTCGATGACCGGCTGCGAGTCCGGCCGGATGGTCGCCTTGCCGGTGTCGAAGTTGATGTAGAGCGCGACGCGTCCTTCGCGGTTGATAGCCTCAAACAGAGCGCTCGCAGAGACGTCCTGCTTCATCGCCTCCTTTACCACCACGTTGAGGATGTAGAATCCTCCGTCGCCTTGGGCGGCGATCTCGGCCCAAAGCTCGTCGCCGCCCTTGACGACCTTCCCGACCACCAGGCGCCAACTGGAATTCTCCGCGCAAGAGCCCGCTTCGGCGCCCTCGTAGAGGATCGTCCCGCCCATACTCTTGATCGCGTTCGCGTAGTTGCGGACGATCTGAAGCTCGCTGGCCGATTTGGCCCCCTCCTTCAGACTGTAGTCGCGGCGGAACTTCCGTCCCTCCACCGCAACGCAGGTCTTGCCGTTCCAGAAGTTCCAGGCGTCGAACTCCTTGTCATCGGCCTCGAGGATGCTATAGTTCGGCATGCCAGCGAAGTAGGGCGTATCCTTTAGCTTTGGGCCCTCCTCCTCCTGAGCCACCAGGGGAACGGCAGGCAACACGAGCGCCAGCGCGATCGTCACCGCCCACGGATGTATCGAAGTCTTCATGGTCGTCTTCTCCTTCTTGATGCGTCGTATGGAGGTTCGCAAGCTGGACCTCAGGGCCGGTCCGGCCACCGCCTGCCTCACCTCACCACCGGGCCGAGCAGCGCCTCGAAGGCCTTGCGGTCGATCTTCTTCTTCAGCGCCGCCACCTCGGCCTTGGGGCCGGAAATCGCCAGCTCCAGGGACCTCACTGGCGCGAACGCCTTAGCCGTACTCTCAACCCTTACCGTCTCTTCCTCTTTGCAGGTGCGCGGCCCGAAAATCATGTGGAGGTTTACCACCTCGTCGCCGCTCTGCCAGGTGAGGAAGGTGGCGCTCTTCTCGATGTTGACGGCCTCCGTCTCGGTCACGTCCACGCACTTCCCGTTCTCGTTGCCCACCAGGTGAGCGTGCGGCCGGAGCCAAACGGTCACCTCGACCTTGTTCTCGAGCGCGGAACCCACCGCCTGAACCGCGGCCAAGATGTCCTTGGGCTTCGTCCCCGCCGTGGCGTGGTCCGCCTTGCTGAGGTAGCCGAAAGAGACAGTGTCATACGTGGTGAAGCAGCCGGCCGGGAAGGAGAGGCAGGTCGTGGCGCCGCCGGCCTTCACCTGCCCGATGAACGGCAAGGCGCCCCCCTCAGCCGTACCGTCGGGCACGTAGCGGGCCGGGTCCGGCGCCGGCAGAATCGCCTTGACGGCCAGGATCCGCTCCAGCATGGCCTTCACTTCGCCCGCGCTCATTACCCGGCAGCCCGGGCCTTCCTCCGCGCACGGGTTCTGTGCCAGGGCCGGACAGACCTGGAGCAGGGCGACGAGAACCGTGATCGGAACTGCAATCTTGCGCATGCCGGTGTGCCCTCCTTGCTCTGGACCCCCGAACAGCTTGAATATACACCCGATCGCCGCGGCTGACAATCCCCGAAGCACATGTTCGTTGGCGGCGCGTGGCCGTCCACTGGAGGCGGCGGAGGGCGCCGCCTCGCCGGTTGGCGGACCTACTCCAGGTGGAAGACTTCTTCCAGCCGCAGCAGGCCCTCGTCCGGACGGCGTCCGGCGAGGGCTTCGAAGAAGGGCGCCATGTCGCGCTGCCAGCGGGCGTTGGCTTCACGCGTGGCCATGCCCGCACGGGCCTTCTCGAAGTCCGGCGTTTCCAGGTAGCCCACCAGCAGGCCATCCTCCCGCAGGAACAGCGAGTAGTTGTGCCAGCCGGTCTCGCGCAGCGCCGCGAGCATCTCCGGCCAGACCGTCTGGTGGCGTTGCTTGTATTCCTCCAGACGCTCCGGCTTGACCTTCAGCAAGAAGCAGACACGTTCCATGCGAACCTCGTTGGCCTGTGGCCCGTAGCCTGTAGCTCGCAGCCTGTAGCCTGTAGGGCTGACCTCCTACAAGCTACAAGCCACAGGCCACAAGCTACAAGCCACAAGCTACAGGCGACTCAAATAAACAGCGGCGCGGCCACCAGCGTGATGGTGCTGAGCAGCTTGATCAGCACGTGCAGCGAGGGGCCGGCGGTGTCCTTGAAGGGATCGCCCACCGTGTCGCCCACCACCGTGGCCTTATGCACATCAGAGCCTTTGCCGCCCAGCTTGCCGGTCTCGACGAACTTCTTGGCGTTGTCCCAGGCCCCGCCGCCGTTGTTCATCATCAGGGCGAGCAGGATGCCGGCGATAGTGCCGACCATCAGCAGGGCGGCCACCGCCACGGCGCCCACCGGCAGGTTGCTGGCTGTGACGCCGAAGCCACGGAAGATCATGCCCACGGCCACCGGACCCACCACCGGCAGAATCCCCGGCAGCACCATGGCTTTGAGCGCGCCCTTGGTGACGATGTCCACACAGGCGCCGTAGTCCGGCTCGGAGGTGCCGGCCATGATGCCCGGGTTGTTCCGGAACTGCTCGCGGACCGCCTCGATGACGGTCTGCGCGGCGCGGCTGACGGCGCGGATGGCGAAGGCGCTGAACAGGAACACCAGAGTGGCGCCGATCAGGGCCGCCGTGAAGACGGGCACGTTGCCCAGGTCGATGACGAATTCACCGATCTGCTTGCCCGCGTGCGCCATCTCCTCCTTGACCGCGTCGATATAGGCGGTGAACAGCAGGAAGGCCGCCAGCGCGGCGCTGCCGATGGCGTAGCCCTTGGTCAGGGCCTTGGTGGTGTTGCCCACCGCGTCCAGCCGGTCGGTGCGCTTGCGGATCTCCTCGGGCTGCTGGGACATCTCAATGATGCCGCCGGCGTTGTCGGTGATCGGCCCGAAGGTGTCCATGGCCAGGATGTAGGCGCAGGTGGAGAGCATGCCCATGGTGGCGATGGCCGTGCCGTAGAAGCCGGCCGCCACCGGGTCGACGCCCGGCAGGCCCGCGTGCACACCCAGGAAGTAGGACCCCAGGATGGCGCCCGAGATCACCAGCACCGGCAGCCCGGTGCACTCCAGGGCCACCGCGAAGCCGCTGATGATCACCGTGGCCGGGCCGGTCTTGGCGCTCTCGGCGATCGACAGCACCGGCCGGTAGCGGTACTCGGTGTAGTACTGCGTAATCCAGACGAACAGGAACGCGGTCACTATGCCGATGATGCCCGCGGCGAACAGGTGCAGGTTTCCGTCCAGCAGCAGTCGCACCGCGACATAGAAGCCGATCATGGCCAGCACCGTGGTCACATAGTAGCCGCGGTTGAGCGACTTCATGGGATCCTCGTCGCCCTTGACCCGCACGATCATCACGCCCACGATGGAAGCGATCAGACCGAAGGCGCGGGCCAGCAGCGGGAACATGATGCCGCCGATGCCGAAAATGGGATACAGCGCCACGCCCAGAATCATGGCGCCGATGTTCTCGGCGGCGGTGGATTCGAACAGGTCGGCGCCGCGGCCGGCGCAGTCGCCCACGTTGTCGCCCACCAGGTCGGCAATGACCGCCGGGTTGCGGGGATCGTCCTCGGGGATGCCGGCCTCCACCTTGCCCACCAGGTCCGCGCCCACGTCGGCGGCCTTGGTGTAGATGCCGCCGCCCAACTGGGCGAACAGGGCCACGAAGCTGGCGCCGAAGCCGAAGGCCACGATCTGGAAGGGCACCACCTTGGCGTTGCCAATTCCGTCGAAGAACCAGAACAGCCCGCCCACGCCCAGCAGGGACAGCGCCACCACACTCAGGCCGGTGACGGCGCCGCCGCGCAAGGCGATTTGCAGCGCCTTGTTCAGGTCGGTGCGCGCCGCCGAAGCGGTGCGGATGTTGGCCCGTATGGACACCCACATCCCGCAGAAGCCCGCGGCCAGCGAACAGATGGCCCCCATGACGAAGGAGATGGTCATGCGGACGGCCAGCGTGGCGTCGCTCTTGCCGAAGAAGTAACCCAGGTAAATGACCACGGCCAGGGCCACGGCCAGGGTAACGATAGTCACGTATTGCCGGCGCAGGAAGGCCTCCGCCCCCTTCCGGATGGCGTTGGAAATCTTCTGCATTTCGGCGCTGCCGGTGTCCTGCGCCAGAACGTAGCGGGCAAACAGGTACGCCACCACCAGCGACAGCAGGCTGATGCCGAGCACCGCGTAGAGGTACCCGTGCCCGGCCTGATCGGCGGCGCCGGCCTGAAGCCACAGCGCAATTCCATCAGTCATGCTTGGCATCTAGTCGAATCCTCCTGGAACTCTGGGAATGGCCCTCGCGGGGAGGGCGGCTGGCCCAGTCTGGACAAGCGCTCGTATGGGCTGCCACGGAGCCTTTCGCTCGCGAATCCTAAACCATAGCGCAGGGGGGTAGAGGAATTCAACCCACTCGCGGCATGAGTTTTGACCTAGCCCCGTGCCCGCCGCCCGCCTACTGGTATGCCTTCGGCTGAGGGGCGCACACCGGCCAGGGCGCGAAGCCGATGGTGGAGTCTTGGCGCTCGTACCACAGCGGCAGCTCGGAGCCTTGCGCGGTCTTCAGCGTCACGATCACGCCGGGACCGCAGTAGCGGGTCCTTTCGATGCTCAGGCGCGCCGCATCCGCGTGCACGCTCTTGGGGCCCCAGTCTTCCATGAACTTGTCGAAGGCATAGTCGCGGCAGGGGGAGATCTCGGTGCAGCCCCATAGACGATAGGCCGCCCGATAGTCTTGCTCGCGCAGCAGCTCCGTGAACTGAGTGACCTTGCGCTTGGCCGGCAGACTGCGGAGCACGACGTACAGGGTCAGGCCGATGACTCCCAGGACCACGGCCACGAGCAGCGTGCGCCAGAAGATCCGCGCGCGCCGCGCGTCGGCGATGCCGTAGCCCTCCAGGAACCCGGCCATAGCCCTCCCTACTTGGGCGGATGCGCCTTGTCGTAAGCCGCCGTGGCCTCGGCGGTGATATCCAGCGCCGGCTTGGCAAAGATCACGTTGCCGGACAGCACCACCAGGTCCAGGCTCTTGTCCTCGGCGATCTTGCGCACCACTTCCTGCATGCGCTGGCTGGTCCGGCCCAGGATGTCGTTACGCTCGTCGTCCACGTCGGCTTGCAGGTCCTCGCTCATGCGCTGCAAATCGCGCTGCTTGCGCTGCCCCTGCATGGTCAGCTCGGCCTCCGCCTGCTGGGTCAGCTTCCCGGCCATGGTTTGCAGCTTCTGCTGGATGTCCTCCAGCTCCTTGCGCAGCTTCTCTATCTCGGTCTGCCGGGGCTTGTACTTGGCCTCCAGAGCGGCAGAGGCTTTCTTTATCTCGGCCGTATCCAGCACCGCCCTTTGCAGGTCGATCACGGCCACCTTGGATTGAGCCGAAACCGCTACCGCGGCCAGCAGCAAAGCCGCCACCGCCATCATCACACGCAGCTTAGTCGTCATTTCGCCATGGACCTCTCGCCGGAATCACACCCTCAGCTTAGCACAGGCGATCTACTTACCCAGGACCGCCAGGATCTCATCCTCCCGCACGATCAGATACTCGTCGCCTTCGATGCGGATGTCCGCGCCGGAGTACTTGCCGAACAGGATGCGGTCGCCCGCCTTCACGTCGATCCCCGCGCGCGTGCCGTCCTCCATCAGCTTGCCCTCGCCGACGGCCATCACCTCCCCTTGCTGCGGCTTCTCCTTGGCCGTATCCGGGATGATGATGCCGCCCCGCACGGTCTCCTCTTCCTCGATGCGTTTCACCAGCACGTGATCATGCAACGGTCGAACGGTCATATTGGTTTTCCTTCCTCCAGTCCTGTTCTACCCTAACTCCGCAGCGGCGGGCAAGCGCTCCCCGCCGCGATTCATGGCCGCGCCGGCGGCCACCTCGGCCAGCGCGGTCAGCGCCCGCTCGCACTCCGCGCGGCCTGCGTCCAGATGCGTCACCAGGCGCAGGCTAGTGGCGTTGACGGGGTTGATGCGCACGCCGCGCGAGGCCAGCCGCGCGCTGAACTCCTGGGCCGTGATCCCGGCGCCGCTGACGTCGAAGATCACGATGTTGGTCTGGACCGGGTGGGTGAGGCGGATGCCTTCCATCCGTTCCAGCGCGCCGGCCAGCAGGCGCGCGTTGGCGTGGTCCTCCTCCAGCCGCGCCGGCATTTCTTCCAGCGCGATCAGCCCCGCCGCCGCCAGCACACCTGCCTGCCGCATCCCGCCGCCCAGCCGCTTGCGGTACAGGCGCGCCGCCGCCATGGCTTCCGCCGTGCCCACCAGCAGCGAGCCCACCGGGGCCCCCAGGCCTTTCGACAAGCAGAACATCACGCTGTCGGCCTTGGCCGCGAGCTGCCTCACCGGCACGCCCAGGCAGGCGGCCGCGTTGAAGATGCGCGCCCCGTCCACGTGCACCTTGAGCCCCGCTTCGTGCGCTCCGTCGCAGATCTGCTCAAGCACTTCCAGCGGGTACACCGTCCCGCCGGCCATGTTGTGGGTGTTCTCGATTTCGATCAGCCCGGTGGGCGCCCAGTGCGGCCCCAGGGGACGGATCTCGGCGCGGATCCGCTCCCAGGTCAGGATGCCGTCCGGCGTGTGAATGACGCGCGGGACGCAGCCGGAGAACCACGCCATCATCGCCAGCTCGTAGTTGACCACGTGCGAGCGGGCCTCGCAGATCACCTCCTGCCCGTGCCGGGTGTGGATCTTCACGGCGACGGTGTTCCCCATGGTGCCGCTGGGCAGGAACAATCCGGCCTCCTTGGCGAAGATCTCCGCGGCGCGCTGCTCCAGTTGGTTGACGGTGGGGTCCTCGCCGTAGACGTCGTCGCCCACTTCCGCCTGGGCCATGGCCCGGCGCATGGCCGCGGTGGGCTTGGTCACGGTGTCGCTGCGCAGGTCCAGCGGCGGGCGCTCGTCGCCCCGCCGTGCCGCGGCGCTCAGGCCTCGCGGCGAGTATCGTCCTCTCATAAGCTCAGGAACTCCCGCAACACTTCATTGGACAACAGAACGCCCCGCGCCGTCAGCCGCAGGGTTCCGCCCTCGGTTTCCAGCAGCCCCTCCGCCAGGAAGCGCCGCACCACCGGCTCCACCCGGCGCCATTCCTCGGGAGTGGGCCGTATGCCCTCGCGCAGCCGCAGGCCCACGAAGAACCGCTCTTCCTCGGGCCGAGCCGGGGTCTCCTCCACGCACGGTGAGGCGCCGCTGAGCACCCGGTCCGCGTACTCGGCGGGCGACTCGGTGTTGCGCCGGCGCACGCGGCCGTCGAAGGAGTGGGCGTCCGCGCCGAAGCCCGCGTACGGATGTAGCCGCCAGTACTTCAAGTTGTGGCGCGACTCCCAGCCCAGGCGCGCGAAGTTGGCGATCTCGTATCGGCGGACGCCGGCCCGCTCCAGGCGCTCGACCGCGGCTTCGTACAGGTCCGCGGTCTGGTCTTCCGAAGGCGCCGCGGCTGCTCCATAGCGCTTTCCGCCGCGGAGGATCTCCGCGCCCAGCCGGCTGTCGGCGTCGATCTCGAACATGTACACCGAGACGTGCTGCGCCTCCAGCCGCTCGACCCACTCGAGCGACAGCCGCCAGCTCCCGGCGGTCTGATGCGGCAGCCCCGCGATCAGGTCGATGTTGAAGTTGCCGAGGCCGGCGGCACGCAGCAGGGCTACATCGTCGGCCACCGTCTCCGCGGTGTGGCGCCGCCCCGCGCCCCGGATTTCGCGCATCACGAAAGATTGGACGCCGAGGCTCACCCGGTTGATCCCGAGCCGCCGCCAGGCGCGGGCCTTTTCGGGGGTGATGCTGCCCGGCGGGGCCTCGAGGGTGGCCTCGGCCCAAGGGCGGCCCGGCACAGCGCCGAGCAGCCATTCCAGGCGGGCCGGATCAAGACGGCTTGGCGAGCCGCCCCCCAGGTAGAGCGTATCCGGCGTCCAGGACCACTCGAAGCCGGCCAGCTCCGCGTGCAGGGCTTCGAGGTAGCGCTCCTCCAGCGCGCGCGGGAACACACCCGAGGCGAAGTTGCAGAAAGTGCACTTCTGCGCGCAAAAGGGGTACGCGAGGTAAACTCCCACAGCCTGTTTCATTCTACGCGACTAGTCCCGTGACCGCCTCGTGTAGTCCGCGCCCCGTTCTGCGTATGCCCGAGTTGGCTGACTGCCTAAGCGCTCGGGAAGGCGCCGAATCAGGCGGGCACGGGACTACCTCCCGCCGCCGCGCATCTGCTAACCTTGGACTGCCGGATGGAAGCCCTCTCGATCTCCCCCACCGTGTTTCCCGGAACCAGCCGATTGTACGCCGACTATCTCGATCACTTCGAGCGCGTGCGTTCCTTCTACGGGCATGACCCGCGAGATGCCGCCTCCTTCCGGACGGCGGCGGAGGCCATAGACTGCCCCGGCGACCGCCGCGCCGCGCTGGTGGAAGCGCTGCGCGAGCAGAACGGCGACAGTCCGGCGCTGGCATCTCTGGCCCAGCCAGGGGCCGTGGTGGTGGCCACCGGCCAGCAGGTGGGGTTGTTTTCCGGGCCAGCCTACAGCATCTACAAGGCCCTCACCGCGGTGCGGCTGGCGCGCGAGCTAAGCAGCTCCGGGCTGGAGGCCGTGCCGGTCTTCTGGCTGGCCAGTGAGGACCACGACTTCGCCGAGGTCAACCACTGCTGGGTCTTCGACGCCGCCGGCCAGCCGGTGCGCATCGAGGCGTCCGCACCGGAGGCCCTGCGCAGGCCGGTGGGCGGCATCCCTGTGGCGACGCACGCGGTGGAGCAGTTGCGGCACGCGCTCAGCGGACACCCCTGGGGCGGGGAAGTGGCCGCGCTGGTCGCCGAGGCATATGCGGACAGCGCTACCTTCGCCTCGGGCTTCCGCCGGCTTCTGGCCCGGCTGCTCGAAGCCTACGGGTTGCTGATCCTGGATCCGCTCCAGCCCGCGATGCGGCGGCTGATGGCTCCGATGCTCGAGCGGGCCCTGCGGATGGCGCTGGAACTCAACCGGCGACTGCGCGAGCGGGACGTCGAGCTGGCGGCGGCGGGCTACCACTCCCAGGTGCGCGTCGAGGAGAACACGTCGCTGCTGTTCCTGCTGGAGAAGGGGGAACGGCTGGCGGTGAGGCTGGGGGAGGAGCGGTTCCCGCCGGAGAGACTGGCGGCTCACGCGGAGGACCTTTCGCCCAACGCGCTGCTGCGGCCCGTGGTCCAGGACTATGTGCTGCCCACCGTGGCGGGCGTGTTCGGCCCCGGTGAGGTGGCCTACCTGGCGCAGGCGCAAGTGTTATATCGGGAGCTGCTGGGGCGCACGCCGGTGGCCGTGCCGCGCTGGGGCGCTACGCTCGTGGACAGCCGCTCCGCCCGGCTGATGGACCGCTACGGGCTGACGCTGCCGGACTTCTTCCGTGGCGAGGAGGCTGTGCGTGAGCGGATCGCCGCGCGGCTCGTGCCCGCACAGGTCCTCCATCAGTTGGACGACGCCGGGTCCCAGACCGGGCGGCTGCTCGAGGACCTCGGCACGACGCTCACCGGCTTTGACCCCACCCTGGCCGCGGCGCTGGAGAAGAGCCGCCGCAAGATCCTGTGCCAGTTGTCGAAGGTCTCCGCCAAGACCGCCCGCGAGGCGCTGCGCCGCGACCAGCGCGCGGGGGCGGACGCGGCATACCTCACGCATCTGCTCTGGCCGCACCGGCATCCGCAGGAGCGCTTCTACTCGATCCTGCCCTTTCTGGCGCGTCACGGCCCCGACCTCATCGCCCGCCTCTACGCCGAGGTGCGCCTGGATTCCCCGGCTCACCGCCTGGTCTTGGTGTAGACGCCCGCCGCCCGTGCTGGCACGGGACACCCACCGCCACCGCCCCCACAGCCCGCTGGCTGGCCCACCCGCACCGTCTCGCCGGAGTGCCAGAATGGGAATGCTGGACCTATGCTTCCACACAGGTGCTGATCATGCTGCCGAATCGCAGGTTACTTCTGGGCGGAGCGCTGGCAGTGGCGGGCGCCGCCGTGCTGTTTCAAGGCCACCGGGACGATACCGCCTTCGCGGCGCCGGATCCGCAGGCGCGATCCGCCTTCAAGATCACCTTCGGCCTGAGGAATCGCTTCCCTAATGTCGCCTGGCCCGGCGGCTTCCGGAACCCGGCGCAGATCCGGTCGCTCTCCGGGTGGCGCCTGGACACCTCGGACGCCATCCGCCCGCCTGCTCAATGGGACATCACGCTGCGAAGCGCCGGCCGCGACATCCTGCCCAAAGGGGTGATCGTGGACCTGCTCAGCCCCGAGGAGCAGCCCGTCGCCTTTTTCACCCGGCAGGGCGACTTCACGTTTACGCCCGCGGAGATTCCCGCCGGCGTTGTCTACTACGTTCCCGGCGCCAACCAGGACATGTCCATTGAGCGTGTGCCCGTGGCGCAGAAGGCCACCTCCGAAGCCTACGAAGACGACGACCCGGCCCTGCTGCGCGCGCGCGACGGCACCCTCTGGCTCGCCTGGGTCGGCTACCGCACCCGTGCGCGCGACGGCTTCTTCTACCAGGGCGCCGACGAGGTCTTCGTCTCCCGGAGTCACGATGGGCGCTCCTGGCCCATGCCCGTGAACCTTACGCCGCCAGGAGACCACTTCCGGGTGGCGCTGGGGCAAGACCGCCAGGGCCGGATCTGGTGCATCTACGGAGCCCAGAAGAACATGGAGAGCGGGAACTTCGACCTGTACGCCCGGGTGTACGACGGCGAGCGGTGGTCTCGGGAACAACCGCTAACCAGCCACCCGCTGCCCGACATCTTCCACCGGCTGGCCTCGGATGCTCAGGGCAACCTGTACCTGGTGTGGATGGGCTACCGCGCTCCGGCGGCTGGCGGCGCTCCGCGGAGCGACATCCTGATGCGGGTCCTCACGGCTCAAGGCTGGACGGAGGAACTGCGCGTTACCGACACGGCGGAGGACGACTGGGAGCCGGCCGTCAGCGTGGCATCGAACGGACAGGCGTGGATCGCCTGGGACGCCTACCGAAGCGCCACGGGCTATGATCTGATGTTGCGCGATTACCGCAACGGGCAGCTTGGCCCGGCCCAGGCGGTATCTGAGACCGCGCTCGCCGAGATGCGCGCCGACGTCGCCGTGGACGGCTCCGGCCGGGTTTGGGTGGCGTGGGAAGAAGGCCCCGCCAATTGGGGAAAGGACACCGGTTACAGCAATCCCAAGATCGGCGCTCGCGTCCGCAAGGGAGGCACGCTGCTCTACGGTCCCAACGACACGCCCACGGCGTTCTACCGCCGCCCGCGCCTCGCGGTACTGGAGGGCGGGCAGTGGCGCCAGCCCCAGGCCTCGTTCGACAAGGCCTACCCGCCTTTCCTGCCGGCCTACCTTTTCCAGAACCCGCGCCTCGG
>VFZS01000030.1 GCA_016871095.1 Acidobacteriota bacterium | reverse complement strand
AAGATACCGTGCTGGCCAAGCTGGAGTGGTACCGCGTGGGAGGGGAGACCTCCGAGCGCCAGTGGAACGACCTGCGAGGCATCGTTCGCGTGCGGGGCCCGGCTCTCGACCTCGAATACTTGCGCCGGTGGGCGCCGCAACTCGGCGTGGTGGATCTGCTGGAGCGGCTGCTGGGGGAGTAGGCGCGCCACAGCGTTTACCGCACCCGCTGGATGTCGGCGCCAAGTAGGCGCCTGGAGACAGCCCGCGTGTTTCTGCAATGCGGGGACGGTTCCGTCTGTCCCCGTCAGCGCACCCGCTGGATGCGGGCGCTCTGGCGGGACAGGTTCGGCCGGCTGGTTCCACGGTTCGGCCGGATGTGGTACCGACGCATCTTGTTGGCCAACCCCTGGCGAGTTATTCCCAGCACCTTCGCCGCCCCCGACTGGTTGCCCGCTAATTTGGTGAGGGCCGCTTGGATCAAGCGCCTCTCGAGACCCGCTACTGCCTCTTCAAGCGGTACTGGCGGTTGGGCGTCGAAATCAGGCTCCTCTTTGCCTAGGGCGCCGAACCGCTTTAGCCAGCGAATGAGCCGGGCGGTTTCGATAATGCTGGAAGCGAGCCGGGCCCGCAATTTGAGCTTGTTCTGATCCTTCCCGGTAAAGGCCCCGGCCTTCCTGTTGAGAACCTCAAAGACCCCGATGGTCTTCTGGTGTGTGCCCTGAAGCGGCTCAGCCAGCACGCTCTTGGTAACAAAGCCGGTCCAACCATCTACTCCATCGTAGAATCGGTGGTCGAAGTAGGCGTCCCCCACTCTGACCGCCTCACCCGTCCGGGCGACGGCTCCCGCGATCCCTTGACTGGCGGGAAACCGAATCGTGGAACTGACGTCCGATGCCACCAGGGAGACCAGTTCGCCGGTTTCCTCCTCCAGGAAGAAAATGCTGGCCCGCTCGGCTTCGAGCACTCGTGTCGCATCGTCGGCCAGCAAGCTCAGCAGCGCGCTGACGTCGGATTCGAACTCAATCTCCGCTGCCGCCTGGAGGATGACAGCCAACCCGCGAGGGGCTTTGGCAGCAGCCCGTTCGCCTCCTGGCGGCGCCCACCGCATCCGATTCTCGTTGTGCATACGACCACCCTGGACCAATGTTAACAACATAGGCGGTACGTGTCAAGCAACTTGGCAATGACATGTCTATTTCGTAGGCAGAGGCGCGTCTCGGCTCCCGCGTTCGGCCGGGCTGGCAGCGTGGCCAGTGCCACGAACTGTCCGCAGGTCAGGCAATTAGGAGACATGCAACTGGCCGGATCCTGGACGCGGACGCTTTGGCCGGGCAATTGCTCCGGGACCATCCCGGGAGGAACAAGATGGCTAATACCCAAAGCGCACTGACGGGTAGGCTGGCGTCCTGCCAATGGGATAGCCCGTCGGCCGAGGGCCGCTCCGCTGGTGGGCGGCCTCTACGGTGGCTCGCCAGGTTGTCTGTGGTCCTCGCCAGCCTGGGCGGGGCTGCCGCGGAGATGGTGGGTCTGCTATATGCGATACTCTTCCTGGAGTAGCCGCGCTCGGCTGAGCATGGCGGGCTCCGGGGAGGGAAGGCGGCGTGAATCGGGAGCAGTTTGGGGAGTTCATTTGCGCGTTGCAGTCTCAGCTTCGCGTTGACGTGGTGACGGTCTACACTCCGGATGCCTGGCAGGTCGGACATGAGTACCGCCTGCTGTGGATGGAAGGTGTCAGGGACGTCGCACCCATGTACGGCCCGGCCTTCCCGGAGGACGTCAAGAGAAGGCTCTTGGAGGATCACATCTTCCGGTTGCCCGTCGACGACGTCTCCCAGAACACGCTCTTCTGCCGAAGCTCGTTCGCTGATCGCGAGCAGATCAAGACACTGATGCGATATCACCTGCTAGTAGATCCCCAGGCAAAGCCCTATGCGCCTGGGGCCGTGGTGTTCTTCTGCTTCAGAGAGGCGACAGTCCTAACCGTCGAACGGGTCGCCGCACTGGATGTAGCCGCTCGTGCGATTGAGGAGGTGATGCGGCAGCTCCCCGAGGAACCCCTCCCCAGCCCGGCGGAACAAGCCCAATGGCTGGCGCGAATAGCCCAGATGACCCGCGACGTCATCGGCGTCAGCGTGGTGGACAAGGTCGTCAAGCACGTGTTGGAGTGCGCGTTGGAGATCAGCGGTTTGGGCAACAAGGGCTACTGTTGCCTTGAGCTGGTCCGGCCGAATCGTATGCTGGAGTGTGCCTACCGGATCTGGCAGGGAAGCTTCGAAGCCACACCCAACGAGACTGCGGACCTGACCAAAGATCACAACATCACCGCCATGGTGGTCCGGGAGGAGCGGCCACTGTTGTTGAGCGACATCCGAGCGGCCATTGACAAGCCAAGGTCGCGCTATGGGGAGTATCGCCCCCCACCCGAAGCCAAGGACTCCGGCTTTGCGATGGGCAGCGAGCTGGCGGTCCCCATGTATGCGCGAGGCAAGCTGATCGGGGTTCTCAACATCGAGTCTCCGGAAGCCGGGGATCTCAGGGACGTGCATGTGCGCCCGATGGAGATTCTCGCTGATCAGGCCGCGATCGCCCTGAGCGAATGGCTCCTCCGGGAGCAATGGCGCAAACTGGTAGCCCGCGCCTCCACCGATTGGGTCGGCCAGCCGGGCGCCGTGATTACTAGAATCAAGGCCTTGGCGAAGGAGTGGATGAACGCCGACGAGTCCGACTTGTGGGGCTATCGGGACGGCGACTTTGGAAACCCCGTTCACCCGCATTGCACGAAGGGGAGGCCTCGAAGCCGCAAATCGGGTGATAGCGGGGGCTTCTCGGAATGGTTGCTGACCGAAGGGCTTCGAGCAGACCCTCCCGTCAAGGCCCTTCTCGTGACGAACATGGAGCACGACAGGAAAACCTGCACCTTGACGAAGGGAATCCTCCTGAAAGAGGGCTTCTCCATCGAGCCTGCTGGATTCGAGAGGAAGCTGAACCCCGAAATGGACCACAGGACGGTCGCCGAGGCGGGTCTCCCCTTATGGTCCCAGACTCAGCCCATTGGAGTTCTCTGGGTGAAGTGGCATTCTCATCACGACTTCACTAGGGATGAAGTGGAGTGGCTGGACTGGCTGGCCCACGAAGCCTCGGTGGCACTGTGGATCAGTGATATCACGGAGGATCCTCATGTTGCGGCGCGCGCCCGCTTCTTCACCGCGGTTTTCGGCCCCAGGCGTGGGAACTCCTTCGCCCAGAAGCCCGCACTACTCGCGCCCAAGTTCCATGATTCAGTCACCGTGATGTTCGCCGACATCCGCACCTCTACACAGCTTCTCGACCTCTTGCGAACAGTCCACGATCCTGTTCACCCCGACACGTTGCTGTTTTATTCCATCACGAAGGAGTTCTACGATGTCGCCAGAGAAGTCGTCTTCCGGCACGATGGGGCATTAGCCACCTTCCTGGGCGACGGTGTGATGGCGATCTTCGGCGAACCGGCGCATGATGAGCAGGACACGGGGGCCGACTTCAGCACTCAGCAGGCTGTGCTGGCCGCCCTCGATCTGGCGAAGCAGTTCCGGGAGAGGCTGACAGACTGGAAGGAAAGGATTGTCCAAGCGACAGGAGCCAAGCCGGCGCCCGAGGGGTTTGGGCTGGGCGTTGGCCTCCACCGGTCATGGGCCATTGTTGGGAATTTCGCGGACGGCGAAGGCCTGGTATTCACGGCGGTGGGAGACGCTCCTACCGTGGCGTCGCGGTTGCAGGACGCGGCGCGGCGCGCAGAACTGCTTGAGCGCTGGCCCGACGGAATGCTCCCTCCAGACGACGTGATCGTTCTCGCCTCGGCCACAGTGTGCGGTCAGCGGACCGACTCGAAGACGGTTCTCCGCGGGAGGCTCAAGCAGGCTGTGCAGCTTAAGGACCTGGGGCCGCGGTTTGTGGAGGTTCTGCAAGAACCCGGGAGACGAACGGCCCGCGGCGGCGTGGGCGCATGAGTTCTCCGGCCTGAGCCGGACAGAGACGGAGCCTTGCCGCCCATGCGGAAACACGCGGGGTGTCCCCACACCGGGCATGGGGTACGTTCCGTCTGTCCCCGTCAGCGCACCCGCTGGATGCGGGCGCCCAGGGCGGAGAGCTTCGACTCGATGCTCTCGTAGCCGCGGTCGATGTGGTAGACGCGGTCGATGAGGGTTTCGCCGCTGGCCACCAAGCCGGCCAGCACCAGTGAGGCGCTGGCGCGCAAGTCCGAGGCCAGCACGGCCGCCCCGGTGAGCCGCGACGGTCCCATGACGGTGGCCCGCCGGCCCTCTAGGCGAATGGCGGCGCCCATGCGCGCCAGCTCCAGCGCGTGCATGAAGCGGTTCTCGAAAATGGTCTCGGTGATGAGCGAGAGGCCTTCGGCCTGGGTCATCAAGGCCATGAACTGGGCCTGAAGATCGGTGGCGAAACCGGGGTACTCCTCGGTGATGAGGTCCACGGCGTGCAAGGCGCCGGAGGAGCGTATGCGTAACGCATCGGGGCCGGCTTCGGTGACCTCGGCCCCGGCCTGCCGCAGCTTCGCGGTGAGGGCGGTGAGGTGTTCGGGCGCGCAGCCGGTGACCAGCACCTCGCCGCCAGTGATGGCCCCGGCGATCAGGAAGGTGCCGGTCTCGATGCGGTCCGGGATGATCCTGTGTTCGGCGCCGTAGAGCCGCTCGACCCCTTGGATGCGCATGGTCGAAGTACCCGCGCCCTCGATGCGCGCGCCCATCTGGAGGAGCAGGTCCGCCAGGTCCTTCACCTCCGGCTCGCGCGCGGCGTTTTCGAGCACGGTCTCGCCGCGGGCCAGCACGGCCGCCATCATGAGGTCCTCGGTTCCGGTGACAGAGACGCGGTCGAAGGCGAAGCAGGCGCCCCGGAGGCCGTGCGCGGCCTCGGCCTCGATGTAGCCGTGCTCCTGGCGCATGCGCGCGCCGAGCTGCTCCAGACCGGCCAGGTGGAGGTTGATGGGGCGCGCGCCGATGGCGCAGCCACCGGGCAGCGACACGCGGGCGCGCCGGGCGCGGGCAACCAGCGGTCCCAGCACCAGGCTGGAGGCGCGCATGGTCTTCACCAACTGGTAGGGCGCCTCGGGCGAGAGGATCTGGCGCGCCTCGACGCGCAGCACGCCGCCCTTGGTTTCCGTCCGTGCGCCGATGGAGCGCAGCAGCTTCTCCATGGTGAGCACGTCGAGCACGCGCGGGATGCGGTGGAGCAGGACCGGCTCTTCGGTGAGCAGGCAGGCGGCCAGCGCGGGCAGAGCGGAGTTCTTCGCCCCGCTGATGGCTACTTCGCCATGCAGCGGCACGCCGCCGTGGATCAGGAACTTATCCATGGAGCGCCTCGGAGACCCGCCCGCCGCGGGCGGCCAGCCGCGCTTCGGCCTGGGCGCGATCCATTCCCAGCCGCGCCATGACGATGGCCACCTTCACGGCGCCGCCGGAGGCTTCGAGCAACTCGGCGGCGCGCGCGGCGTTCACGCCCGCGGCGCGGGCGATGATGCGGCGGGCGCGGTCGCGCAGCTTCTCGTTGCGCGGCTGCACGTTCACCATGAGGTTGCCGTAGACGTGCCCCAGGCGGATCATGGCGGCGGTCGAGAGCATGTTGAGCGTGAGTTTGGTGGCCGTTCCGGCCTTCAGGCGGGTCGAGCCGGCGACGATCTCAGGCCCCACCAGCAGCTCTATGGGGATGTCCACGGCGGGGCGAAGCTCCGAGTCCGGCGTGCAGCATATCCCGATGGTGGCGGCGCCCAGGCGGCGCGCCTCGGCCGCCGCGCCGAGCACATAGGGGGTGCGGCCGCTGGCGGCGATGCCCACCAGCACGTCACCCGCGGCAAAGCCGCGCGCGGTGAGATCGCGCGCGCCCATGGCGGGATCGTCCTCGCGGGCCTCGGTGGCGCGCGCCAGGGCGCCTTCGCCTCCGGCGATGATGCCCTGCACCTGCTCGGGCGAAACACCGAAGGTGGGCGGGCATTCGGCGGCGTCCAGCACGCCGAGGCGCCCGCTGGTGCCGGCGCCGATGTAAAACAGGCGGCCGCCCGCGCGCAGGCGCTCGACGATCACATCCACCGCGCGCGCGATGGCGGGGATCGCCCGGGCCACCGCCTCCGGCGCGTGGTGATCCTCGCAGTTCATCACGCGGAGGATCTCCTCGGTAGGCCGGGCGTCGAGGCCCTCGGCGGCGGGGTTGGGCTGTTCGGTCAGGAGGTGTTCGAGCACTCTAGTGAACAGCCTGAGGGCGTGGCGCGGACCGCTCCCTCACGGTCGCGGCTCGGAAGCCGACTCCGAGCCACGAGCGCAAGCGAGTGGTCCCCTCCGGCGCTCCTTCACGGCTCCTCCTCAAAGCACGCCCGCCTGGCGCAACACCTCGAGCGAGCCTTTCAGGGCCAGGCGCGCGGCCTCCTCCGCGGTCATGTCCTTGAGGCCGCGCCCGAAGATCTCGGGGCTTAGGCCATCCTCGTAGCCAATCTTCTTCAGAGCGCCGAGGAAACCTTTCCAGTCGATGACGCCCTCGCCGGGGATGAGCCGCTCATTGTCGCGGATCTCCTCGGGCGGGAGCTTAGGGGCCTCCGCCAGGTGCACGTGCACGATGCCGCTCTTGCCGGCGGCGAGGATGTCGGCGGGAGTGGCCCCGGCGTGATGCCAGTGCCAGGAGTCGAGCAGCAGGCCCATGTTGGGACCGCACTCGCGCGCGAACTCGAGCATCTCGTCCATGCGCCAGATGAACTCGTGCGGGCCGCGGCTGCGCAGGTGCAGCGGCCCCAGGAACTCCAGGCCCACGCGCACGCCGGTGGGGCGCAGCACCTGGGAGATGGCGGTGAAGCGGTCCTTGTAGAGCTTGCGCAGCTCGGCCTTGGGGGTGTCGCTGGAAGCGACGATCCAGGTGGCCATGCGGGGGCAGCCGATGGCCTTCAGAAACTGGCCCGCCTCATTCAGGCGCTTGAGGCCCTCCTGGAAGGTGGCTTCATCCTTGCGGAACTCGACGGGCAGGCCGGTGGCGGCGGGCTTCAGCTTAAGCTCGGCGAGCAGGGCGCGGGTGGAGTCCACGCCTTCGCCCATGGCCTTGCCGAGGACGATATCGACTCCGCCGTAGCCCACGCGGGCGGCCAGGTGGGCGAACTCGGGCCACGGAGCGCGGCCTTGAATGGTGGCGCTGTTCAGGGATACGTACATGATGGGTTCCTAGTAATTGCGTTCTCTCTCGAAGCGCGGGCGGTCGGCCCGGCTCATGCCTTTGAGACCCGCCAGGCCGGGAGCGGCCTGGGCAAGCTCGGCGCGCGCGGTCATCACCTTGGCGACGGCGCGCGCGATGTCCTGTATGTCCTGCTCATCACCCAGCAGCAGGAATTGCGGCAGCCACACTGATTCTTCGTAAGCGGCGCGCTCGGCCACCGGGCAGCGGCACTCGCGGTAGTCCACCGGGCGGTCGCGGTCGAGCTTGAGTTGCGGGAAGTCATCCGCCCGCGCGGGGAACAGGTCGCTGCGGTAGACGGCCTCATAGAAGCGCCCGTCGCAGGGGATGCCCTCGGCGTCCAGTGCAGCCACGAACAGGTCGCGCGAGACCGCCTGGTCCTCGGGGCGGTACTGGAAGACGTAGTTGTAGATAGTGTCGCGGGTCAAGGCGGGCTGAGCGGGCAGCGGGCGGACGCCGGGGATCGCGGCGAGCGCCGCGGTCAGCAGCGCGGCATGGCGCGCGCGGCGCGCGGCCAGTTCGGGCAGCCGCTCCAACTGGCCTAGCAGCAAAGCCGCCTGAAACTCCGTGATGCGGTAGTTGGAGCCTACCACGCGCCGGCCGAACTGATCCGTGGCGCTGGCCCGGCCGCAGTTGGCGCAGGACTGCACCAGCTCGAACAGGTCCAGGCGCGAGGTGATCACCGCACCGCCTTCGCCCGCGGTCATGAGCTTAGAAGACTGGAAGCTGAAGCAGCCCGCATCGCCCATCGAGCCGGCGCCGCGGCCGTTGTACTGACCGCCGTGGGCGTGGGCGCAGTCTTCGATCACGGCGAGGCGATGCTGAGCCGCCACGGCGAGCAGCGCATCCATGTCCACGAAACGCATGGCCAGGTGGACCGGGATGACGGCGCGGGTGCGCGGGGTGACGGCCTGACGGACCTGCTCGACATCGAGGCAGTAGGTATCCGGGTCGATGTCGGCGAAAACGGGCACGCCGCCGGCGAAGAGGACCGCCGCGGCGGTGCCGTCCCAGGTGTAGGCGGGGACGATGACTTCGTCGCCGAAGCGGATGCCGCCGGCCTGGAGCGCCGCCACCAGCGCGATGGTGCCGTTGGCCACGGCACAACCGTAGCGCGCGCCGTGGAAGGCGGCGAACTGGCGGGAGAACTCATCGGCCAGGGTGTTGGGGAAGGGATATCCGCCCCAGTTGCCGCTTTCGAGCACCTGCTGGAGGCGGCGAGCGTCCGCCTCGGTGTGTTGCGGCCAATGCGGAAAAGGCCGCTGCCTGACGGGTTCGCCGCCGAGAATGGCCAGCCGGCTCATGGGACCTATTATCGCTCGGGTAGCCGAGACGCCGGGAATCACGGCCACCGCGCCCGGCGCCGACTACTTGGTCCGGACTCCAGGCAGCGAGTAGACTGAGACACCGTGGCGGGTGGGGGAGTCGACCGCCACGTGGATGAGGCCGGCGCGATCGACGGCCACCGATCTGACGCCCAGCTCGCAGCCGGCCTCGCGCACGCTCCAGGACGTCACATACGCGCCGCGCTGGTCGTACATCACCACGGCGTTACCATGACGGGCGTTGCGCGCCGCCAGGTAGACGTTTCCCGCGCCGTCGGTTCCCATGCTGTGGAAGTGGACCCAGCCACGGAAGCCCGCCGCGGCAAATTCGAACAGGAACCTGCCGTCGGGGGAGAATTTCTGCACCGGGCCGTAGTAGCTGCTGACGTAGACGTCGCCGTTAGGGGCGATGCCCAGGCCGTGCGCGTCGCGGAACTCACCCGCGCGCACACCTTTCCGTCCGAAAGCGAACAGGAACCGGCCCGAGGTTTCGAACACACTCACACGGTTGTTGTCCACGTCCACCACATACAGGCGGCCGTCCGGCGCGAAGTCCAGCGCATGGGCCCTCAGGAACTGGCCCGGGCCGGTCCCTTTCTCCCCGAACAGGCGCAGGAACTTCCCGTCGTGACTGAATACCTGGATGCGGAAGTTGCCGCCGTCGGAGACGAAGATTTCGCCCGAGCGGCTGGTCTTGGCATCGCGCGGTGCGTTGAACTGCCCCGGTCCGCTGCCCGGCCCCGTGCCGATCTCGCCGAGCCACTTCCCGAGCGGCGTGAATCTCTGGACACGCGAGCCAATGCTGTCCACGGCCAGGACGTTGCCGTCGCGGTCAAAGCCGCAGGCGTGCACCTCCTTGAGCGGGACAGGCATTTGCGGATCGGCTCCCCAGCTTCGGACCAGTTTCGGTACCGGCGCCGGCGCGGGAGGCGACTGGAGAGGGTCGGGGAAGCTCAGCAGGTCGGTTCGCACGCTGGATCCCTCACGCATCTTCGAGACCGTGTAGATCCGCCGGTCGCGCCCCACGGCGATGGCCTGGGCCCAGGTGGGGCGCCGGCCGTCGTCCAGCGCGATCGCGCCGTGATCGACGTAGCCTCGCGTGGGGAGGTGGTAGGTCACCAGCCGGATTTCTTCCCCGTCCGGCGTCCCGGTCAAGAAGTAAAGCGTCTGCTTGTCCGGTCCCAGGGTAAGCCCCAGGTATCCGTAACTGAAGGCGTCATAGAAGCCGCCGGCGCGGGTCTTGGAGGAGGCGATGCGGTCGATGACGTCGATCTGCTGGGCGCGCGGGTCGAAGCGGAAGAGCTGTCCGGTTCCTCCGTGGGTGCCGTAGACGGCCTGCTCGGCATCGTGCCAGACGGTCTGGCGCCAGTTGTAGGCCATGTGGCCGGGCCGGTCCGGGTCCCAAGAGCCGAAGATCGGCCGCTTCATGGTGCAAGCCGCCAGTTTGTCGAGTGTGTTCCGCTGGTAGTCGTAGCGCAGGATCTCGCCCGTGGCGAGCGTGAAGTAGACCGCGCCGGTCGGGGGGGCCAGAGCCAGCGACCGGCAGACCACCCGGAAGGACGACCCGGCGCCTTTCTCCCCCTGCCCGGAAACCATGCCCCAGTTCCGCAACTCGCGGCTGGCGAGGTCATAGCTGAGGAACATGGCCGACGGCCAGGTGAGACCGTAGAGGCGCCCGCGCTTGGGATCCATGGTCATGGAGATAATCCCCTCGCCGGACGGGGCGCTGGCCAGCTTCTGAAAGGCGCCCGTGGCGAGGTCGCAGGCCAGGAAGTGGCCGCCCGGGTACGGCCGGTAGCCGGGAGGCGGGATCCCCACCATTTCCTTGCCGCCTTGCGTGTTGTAGTAGCCGAGGTGCGTGGCGAAGTAGAGCTTGCCGGCGTGCTCGAAGAAGCCCACGTGCGACTTGCCTTGCGGGACCGCCTTGAGGCCCTTCTCGCCGGATGCCTCGGTGAGGTCGCCGAGGTGTTTCACCTGGCCGGCGGCCGGGTCGTAGGAATACATCTGGGCGCCGATGTCGATGTGGTGGGCGCTGATCACGTAGTAGATCTTGCCGTCGCTGGCGGCGAACACGGCATTGTAGTTGTCGTCGCCGTGCTCGAAGCCCGACGGGTGCCAGCGCGCCACCAGAACTCCGGTGGCGCGGTCCTGAGGCGGCGGGGCAACCGGCGTGGCGTAGCCGAGCAGAAGCAGGGGGATTGCCAGAAGGATATGGAGCTTTCTCATGGGCACTACCAATGGGCGGACTCGAGTCTGATCATGATACTTGGCTTGGGTCACAGCGCCACCGTGCCGGCCCCTACCAGTTCAAGTGCAGGGCCAGCTTGATGAACCGCGGCAGGTTCGCCTGGTTAGGGCTCAACCGGCCGAACAGCGGGTTGGTCACGTCCACCGAGGCCAGGTTCTGCATGAACGGATGGTTCAACATGTTCACCATCTCGAAGCGGAACTGCAAGTTGACGCTCTCGCGGATCGGGAACAGTTTCGACACCGAAGCATCCCAGTTCTGATAGCCCGGCGCGCGAACGTCACTGAACAGGTACGGGAAGTTGCGCAGCGTGTAAGGCTCCGGAGTGGCTACCGGCGTGCCGTCGGCCTTTTTCCACAGCGCCGTATTGAATACCTGTGTCCTGGTCGGGTTGCTCAGCCTGGCACTGCCCGGCGCGTTCTGAATAGCGTTCGGATAGTTCACCACCATACCGCTCTGATAGGTCACATCCCAGTTGAGCTGCCACCCGCCGATGATCTGGTTGACGATGCCGGAGACGCCGCCCCCCAGCGGCTTGCCCCTGCCGAACGGCAGCTGGTAAATCCCGGCGATCACAAACTTCTGCGGAATGTCCACGTTCTGGTCGGACTCCTTAACCAGCCTTGTGGCCTCCCAGTTGCTGACCCCGCCGAAGTCCGGCGGGTTGAGAATGCGGGTCTGGCGGAGATTCTTGCCAATGCTGAAGCTGGACAGAAAACTCAACCCATGCGACAGCCGCTTGGTGAACTTGAGATTCATGCCGTGGTACTGCGCTCTGCCAACCGGCACGCTCCCCATCGTCACGCTGCTGTACTGCGGGTAGGCGTACCAGAGCACCATGCGGGTGACGGTGGCCCCGTTCAACGAGGCGTTGTTAGGGACCAGGCCGGCCATGGGGTTGGGAACCCTGGCCGTGTAGTACGCCGTGTCGATCGCGCCGGTGGATGTGCGCCGGGCATACTCATTCAGCGGTATGTGATTCACGGTGAATGTGACCGGCAGACGGCGCGCGGTGTTGCCCGTGTAGCCTGCCTCCACCAGAATGGAGCCCGCCAGTTCCCGCTGAATGTCGAACGAATACTGGTGCGAGTACGCCATGCCGCGGTTCCGCAGGAAGCCGGGGATGCTCTCTCCCAGGAAGCTGCTGGCGCCCAGACTGGCGCCGATCGGGTCCAGCAGCAGGCCGCCGGGCAGCGCCCCATAGGGATTCGCCGTCTTCATGCCCGCAATGGGCGTCAGCCCGCCGTCGGTCGAAACGACGGCGTTGGTCTGCCGGCTGAACCCGTTGCTCGATCCGATGCTATCCTCACCCGAATAGTAGATGCCGTAACCACCGCGCAGCACCCACTTGTCGCGGAGCTTGTAAGCCAGGCCGATGCGAGGCTGCCAGTTGTTGTTGTCGGCATCGATCAGTGTGCGGGGCTGGCCGCCGACGCCGGCAAACAGAACCGCGCCTTTCAGCGTGAGCCCGGTCACCTTGCTGGCGATGGGGCTGGTGGCGTTCCAGTCCAGACCATTCACCTGGCGGTCGTACCGTTCGTAGTTCCCGGTTTCCATATCCCACCTCAGACCGACGTTCAAGGTCAACCGCGAGGTGATCTTCCAATCGTCCTGGATGAACCCGGCATAGTAGTTGTGCGTGTAATACGGGTCGATGACCTTCTGCACGTAGGCGCTGCTCGGGATGCCCATCAGCATGGTAGCCAGCCCGTTGCCGGAAACCGCATCCGCGCGCAAGGCGTTCGCCTGCGTCCAGTTCTTGTTGAAAGTCCAGTACCCCGAAGGGTAACCGCCGCCGTAGTTGGCCCGGTTGTACCGTCTGCCCTCCACCCCGAACCTCATGAAGTGGCGGCCGACCACCAGGTTGAGGTTGGGTTGCACGCTATAGGTGTCGCGGATGCCCGGATTGAAGGCGCTGCCACCCATGGCCTGGTAGTCCTGAATGGCGATCGCGGGGAACTGGTAGGTCTGGAACTGGGCCGCCAGGCGGGCATCGAGGCCCAGTTGTTTCGGATCAAATCCGCTGCCGATGACGTTGCCGCCCGCATCCTCCCAGCGGTTCAAGCCCGCGCGCAGGTCGAAAGTCATGGACGGCGAAAGCGTCGAGGTCCAGTTCATGGTCACATTGCGGCCGTTGCGAAGAAGGCTGTTCGAAGGCTCGGCCGGATTGGTCTTACTGAATACGATGTTGCGGAACTGCTGAAACGGATTCTCGTTATAGCGGAAGAAGAAGTTGTTGCTGGAGTTGATCACCAGATCCGTGCGGCCCACGAACTGGTCGAAACTGCACACCCATGTGGAGGGGTATGGGTTATTGTTGGCCTGGGCCGGGCCGACACCGGCGCTCGAAGGCGCCGGATAGTAGCTCAGCAGCTTCACCGCCACCGGGTCGAGCTGGCTGGTGGGGATCCGGTTGCCCACGATGGGCGTACGGGTCCCGTCCGCCCTGGTGCTGTACGGATCGTAGATCAGCACCTGCTGGCCGTTCGCGTTGAACAGCCTGGTGAAGTCCCCCCCGCGGATGTCCATGATGGGGAACGTCACCACGCCCGGATCCGCCGAGCGTTGCCGCATGCTCTCCCAAGACAGCATCCAGAACGCCCGGTTCCTGGTATTGACCAGTTTCGGAATGTAGTACGGCCCCGAGGCCGTGGCACCGAAGTGATTAATGTGGTTTGGCCCTTTCAGGCCCTTGGGGTAGTATTGCCCCGCCAGCGTCATGGGCTGGTTTAGTTCGGTCTGGTTGGCGTTCAGCTTGTCATTCTGGAAATACTCGAACGCGGTGCCGTGGAAGTCGTTGCCGCCGCCCTTGGTCACGATGGTGATCACGCCGCCCGTGGTGCGCCCGTACTGGGCGTCGTAGGTGGCCGACTGGACTTTGAATTCCTGAATGGACTCCGGAATGGGAACGCTGATCACGGTCCATTCCGCGCGGACGTTGCTGATGCCGTCCAGGAGCACTTCGTTCTGGCCTTCGCGGCCGCCGTTGATCGTAATGCTGGTGGTGCCGGCGATATCAAACGAGCGCAGGTAGCGCCACCCGGTGCCCTTGATCACGCCGGCCGCCGCCCACGCGATCTGGAACGGATTGCGGCCTTGCGTGGGAATGTTGGCGATGATTTCGCTCGCCAGGACCTGCGACCGGGTGGCCGTCTCGGTCTGCAACTGCGAGATCTGGGCGGCCACCGTAACGCTGCTGGTCACTTCCCCGACTTCCATTGGGACGTCCACGCGCAGCCTGTCCTGCGCCTGCAAGATGATGTTCTGGCGCACGAACTTCTTGAAGCCAGCGGATTCCACGGTCAGTTCATATCTGCCTGGCGCAAGGAACGGCGTGGCAAAGCTGCCAGTCTCGTTACTCCTGGCCGAAATGACTGCCCCGGTGGCGACGTTGGTCACGTTGACGCTGGCGCCAGGCACTGCTGCGCCGGTTGGATCGACAATCTGACCGGTGATGCTGGCGCGGACTTCCTGCGACCAGGCCGCGGGAACCAGGGCCAACAGAAACAGCGCCACAAGACCACCCTTCCCCTGGTTTGACATTCGACTGCCTCCTGATGCTGAGTTCTCAACTGCAATGTCCCTCATGATGCGAGTTGCCCTTGCGCTGTCCTGCTGGGGGGATTCACGTTGTCCTTCACCAAGCCATCCAGGATGGCTCCGGCGACGGCCATCTCCTGCGCGGTGGCGGCCACTTGCGGGCTGCGCGGCGGGCCAATGGGAATGCCGGAGACCCGCTCGATCGCCGCGCGCAGAATGGGGATGGGGTTGATGCGGCCGTTCTGGTTGAGCGAAGCGAAGAACGGCGCCAGGCGGAAGTAGATCGCCGAGGCCTTTCGGTTGTCGCCCGCATAGTAGGCCGCGATCATCGCCTTCATCCAGTTGCCAATGGCCTGCGAGCCGCCGCTCACCACCCCGACGCCGCGCTGCGGCAGGACCTGGAGCACCATGGTGTCGTCGCCGCAGTAGATCGAGAAATCCTCGGCCGTGCGGAGCGCGAAGGCGGTGGCCTGAGTCGGCTGGATACCGGCTTCTTCCTTGATGCCCCGGATATTGGGGAGCCTGACCAGTTGCTCCAGAGTCTCCGGCTCCATGTTCACCCCTGTGAACAGGGGGATGTTGTAGACCAGGATGGGCAGGCTCGTAGCCCCGGCGACCGCCTGGAAGTGGCGCAGAATGCCGTCCTGCGTGGGCCGGGAGTAGTACGGCAGCAGGCACATGGCCACATCGAAGCCCATCTTCTCGGCGATTTGCGCAAACCGGATCGCCGCGCGTGTTGAGGCGGCCCCCACGCTCGCCACCAGCGGCACGCGCCCCCGGCAGGCTTCGCGAGCCGTCTTCCAGATTTCGAGGCGCTCCTCGCCGGTGAGCGAGTAGAACTCTCCCGTGGTGCCGGTGATGATGAGGGAGTCGCAGAAGCTCCGCGTGATCACGAAATCCACCAGTTGCGCCAGGGCCTCGTGGTTCACGTCTTCGTTCGGATGGAAAGGGGTCACCAGCGGCACGGCAACGCGCCCCATGATCTCAGCCAGAGTTTTCATTCCCGCTCCTCTGTGGCAATTGAACTGAAGCTTAGGCAGCCAGAACAAAGATACGCCCCACCGACCTGGCCGTCAAGCGCCATTCTTCATCCCTATCCCAGTGTTCGCTGCGACGCCAAGCGTCCGCGGTGGGGACCGTGCGCGCTAGTGGCGCCAGCACGGGTCTGTGCGCGGGGCAGCGGGTAACCGCTGTCCCCGCCGCGACTCGCCGGGGCCGCCACCCACGGGCCAAGAGGCCTATTCCACCTGCGTCTTCCAGGCCGCCAGCAGGCCCTGGCGGAGGAACTCGGCTTTGGCGCGCGCCGTAATATCGCTCTGCATGCGCGGCTCAAAACGATGGTCGTAAACGTAGGCCTTGACCCGCAGCCTCAGATAGGGCCTGCGGTCGAAGCCATCCGCGACCAACGTTACCACCGGCTTGAGCATGGAAGTGTAGGGCGAGGCACAGGCCGCCTCGTAGGCGATGCGCAAGGCTTCGGCCGGGTCCGTGTCTGGCGGCAGGAACAGATCGGTGACTACCTGGCAGTCCGGCACGCCGGAGTTGGCGTTGAACGCCGAGGTGTTCAGCAGCGTGGCGTTGGGTATGGTCACCCGGGTGTCGTCGGGGGTGGTGAGCTTGGTGCTGCGCAACCCGATGTGGTCGATCTCGCCATAGGCATCGCCGATGCGCACACGGTCCCCGAGCTGATAAGGACGGTCCGTCAGGATCACCAGCCCGCCGATCAGGTTCTTGATCAGATCCTGCGCGCCCAAGCCGATGGCGATAGCCACGGAACCGACCGCCGCCAGGAAGGTCTCCTGCGAGGGCGCCAGCAGGACAAAGGACAGGAACAAGGCGTTGAACCACAGCGCGATGCGCAGCAGCGGCTGAACCCACTTGACCGCGAATCGCAGACGGGGACCTCGCGTGCCTAGGGCCTCCAGCAACTTGACGGAATAACGGATCAGCAGCCAGGTGCCCGCCAGCAGGAGGGCCACCCAGACAAGGCGGCCCGGCGTGAAATGCTGGAGCAGATCCAACCGGCGGCCGGACTGCAACCAGAGCGCAAAGAGTGGATATCCGAGTCCGTTCATGCTTACCTCACCACAGGTTCTGCCGGTGGAGAAAGTCCCGCACGAAAAGGCCCGCCTCCGGCTGGACCCGCAATCCCAGGCCGTCAGGCTCGGGCTCGAGGATTTCCAGCGCCTGGAGACGGTCCACCGCGCGGCGGGCCTCGGTCTGGCTGAGATCGAGTACCCGGGCCACTTCCTCCACGGTCAGTCCTCCGTGCTGGATCACTGCCTGCAACAGGAAGCCGTCCTGCTGGCCCAACTCCCGGCGCAAGGGCTCATAGTTCGGAGCGAGGGGCTGGCGCATCCGGACCGCGCCGCCCTCCACGCTCTCGATGCAGGCCTTCCACCGTTCGAAGGCCGAGCGGAAGATCCCCTCGGAATGCCGGAACAGCGCCTCGAAAAAGAGCTCCTGGAGGTCCTGCTCCAGGCCCAGGCCGCGCCGCAGCAGGCGCAGCCGCGGCTCCTTCCGCGGCACGGGTGTGAACTCCAGCCTCAAGCCCGAGAGGTTGTGCCGCTGTAGGATGGCGTTGGTCAGGTCCTGCCGCTCCACGAACATGGCGGTGATACGGTGGGAGAAGCAGCGGCTCAGTTCCAACACCGCGTCCAGGTAACGGAATGCGGTTTCGTTGATGCTGAGCACCCACAACGTGCTCACCGAGGTGGCGCAGATGAGGTCCAGCAGCTCCCTGAGTGCGCCGAAGCCGTTGACCACGCGCAGGAAGGTCCGCTCGAGTTCCTCCACAATGACCACACGAGGCGGCTCGGTCAGGGCGGCCATCAGCTCCCCCTGGCCCGTTACCCCGAACAGCTCTCGCAGGAAGCGGTGCAACTGCTCGGCGGTGGTCATTCGCCCGGAGAACTGGCCGCGCACAATGGGGGCCTGCGCCAGGATGCCCGCCACGGCGCAGTTCAGCAGGCTGGTCTTGCCGCTGCCCCGGGCGCCCACCACCAGCACCGATGCGGCCCGGCCGGCCCGCCACTGTGCGGCCGCCGCAGCCAGGCCCATCAGCTCCTCCTCCCGGCCCACCAGGAACCGCGGGTCTTCCACCGGCGCCAGCCGGAACAGGCGCTGGTAGATCATGGGCAACTCCCGTGTCCTCGACTCGACCGGCAAGGCGCCGCCCAGGTGCGGGCGCAGGGTGACCGCTTCGAGCTTGGCTCGCGGCGGCGTCAGCCAGCCCACCTGGAGCAGAATCCACTCCCGGAACTGCCGGGCGGCGGCTGCGGTGGCTCGCGCGCTTCTGCGGGCGCCCGCGGCTGCCAGCCGGTTCAATTCCTGGGAAGCGCGGATCCCCCGCTGGCGGGTCAGGTGGGCCCACCGCCCGACGCGGCCT
>VFZS01000029.1 GCA_016871095.1 Acidobacteriota bacterium | reverse complement strand
GACTCGGGTGAGGGCTTCGCCCTGGTCCTCAAGCGCAACTGCGACCCGCAGCAAGACGGCGTTCCGCAGTTCCGGGGTTTTCGCCCGCTTGGGGCGGGCGGGTTTCTTCGGCATGTCAGTGTCCTTTCCTGGCCCGCCGCGCGCGCCATCGCCACCAGCAGAGAATGAGCCGGGCGAGCAGGCGATGGAGGCGGGCGGGCATGGTGATAACGCCATTATAACCGTTATAGAAACGTTGTCAAGGCTGGTGATGCGGGTTATAGTGGTAGAGAGATGTCCACCGACAAGCCGTTTCTGAGCTTCGTCATTGAGCCGGACCTGCTGAAGCGCCTGGATGACTTCCGCTTCAAGCACCGCTTCCAGTCCCGCGCGGCGGCGATCAAGTGGCTGTTGGAGTGGGCCTTGAAGCAGAAGCCGGCGCCTCCCCCTGATGAAGTCGAGTGATAGGCCGCTTTCGCCTAGCCTTCGCTCCGAAATTTGTGCTGGGTTTGTGCTGGGACAGCGAGACACACCGAAATAGGCTGTACTCCATGGACAACGCCTCCCAATGTTGTCAACTAGTTAGCACGGGCTGACATCCGTTGAGACGGCGGCAGGCGGGTTCGAATCCCCCTGGGGACGCCAGCCCCTGCTCTCAGGTTGTATGTCCCAAGCAGCCCCTGGAAAAAGCCCGCCGGCAAGCTGAAGCATGCCCCACGTGGGCCGCAAGACCTTGATCTAGCTTTCGGGACATGCTTCAGCTTGTCGCCCTCGAATCAGCGAAGGGGCTTTTTCCACGGGCTGCAAACTCAGGCGCGGTTGAAGGGCGCGCCACCGCCGTTCTACAATGGCTCTCTCATGGAGAAAACCCCTGTCGAGACCGTAGCTGAAGAGATGTACAAGCTGGTAGCCGAGTGCGCTGGCAAGAAGAACCTCAAGCCCGGCGACCTGACCAAGGCCATGGTCGCCAAGTTCGGTGAGGAAGCCTGCTCGAAGGACGACTGCAAGCAGGCCATCCGGATACTGATCGAGTCCGGCCGGTGCGTCTACAGCTATCTGGGCGGCTCCTACATCCAGCTTCCACCCAAAGAAGACGCCTGATCCGGACTTCCGGAAGGTGAGGTGAGCGAGCCGCATCCACTGCCGCGGGTGGCTGTCGCCGGTCTGGCCGGCGACTCCGGCAAGACCGTGGTCTCGCTGGCCCTGCTGCTGGCCGCGCGTCAGGCCGGCCTGGCCGTCCAGGCATTCAAGAAGGGGCCGGACTACATCGACGCCGCCTGGCTGGCCTGGGCCTCCGCCCGGCCCGCGCGCAACCTGGACAGTTTCCTGATGGGTTTCGACCGGGCGGTGTGGTCTTTCCGCCGCCATGCCATCCCGAATGGCCTGAACCTCATCGAGGGGAACCGGGGCCTGTACGACGGCGCCGACGCCCAGGGGACACATAGCACCGCGGAGCTGGCCAAGGCCCTTCAGGTCCCCGTCATCCTGGTTCTGAATGCCACCAAGCTGACCCGGACGGCCGCCGCGCTGGTGCTGGGCTGCCAGAAGCTGGACCCGGAGGTGCGGATCGCCGGAGTCGTGCTCAACCAGGTCGCCGGGGCGCGGCACGAAAAGGTGCTGCGCGAGGCCATAGAGACGGCGTGCGGAGTACCGGTCGTGGGGGTGCTGCCGCGCGCCTCTGGCGACAGCCCCATCCCGGGACGCCACCTGGGTCTGGTCACCCCCGAAGAACACCCCCAGATCGAAGAACTGGGGCGCAACCTGGCCGAGCTGGCCCGCGGCCGCCTGGACTTCGGGGCGGCCATGACCATCGCCCGGCAGGCGCCGCCGCTGGCCGCCCCGGCCGCCGTGCCGCCGGAACCGCCCGACGGGCGAGGTCTCCGTATCGGTTACATCCGCGACTCGGCCTTTACCTTCTACTACCCGGAGAACCTGGAGGTCCTCGCACGCGCAGGCGTGGAACTGATCCCCGTTTCCGCTCTCCTGGACGCCGCCCTGCCCCCGGGGCTGGGCGCACTCTACATCGGCGGCGGGTTCCCGGAGACGCACGGGGCGCGGCTGGCGGCCAACCGGCCTTTCCTGGCGGCGCTGCGGACCGCCGCCCAGGCCGGCCTGCCCATCTACGCCGAGTGCGGCGGCCTGATGCTGCTCTCGGAAGCCATCCTGTGGGAAGGGCAGAGCCACCCCATGGCGGGCGTGCTGCCTTTCCGGGTGGAAGTCTGCCGGGAACCGCAGGGTCACGGCTACACGGAGCTTGAGGTGGACACCCCGAACCCGTTCTTCTCGCTTGGGGTCAAGCTGCGGGGCCACGAGTTTCACTATTCGCGGGTGCTGCCGGAAACAACGCCGCCGTCCACCGCCTGCGGCGTTCGCCGGGGAACGGGCTGCTGGGCCGGACGGGATGGGATCACGGCCGGCAGCGTCTGGGCGGCCTACACCCACCTGCACGCCACGGCCACGCCGGAATGGGCCGACGGGCTGATCCGGGCGGCCCGGGGGTTCCGGCGTGAGAATCGCACCCCCACGCCATGACAACCGGCCTGGGCATGGTATATCATTTAGCTTGGCCGTTGGCGCCATGGCATTTCTCTACAACGTTTTTCCACACACGGGAGGATTTCGATGAGCAAACTGGTACCGCCCCACGGCAGTCCTGAACTGAAACCCCTGTTGCTGGCCGGCGACGCCCTCGCCGCCGAGCTCCAGAAGGCCCAGGGTCTGAAGAAAGTCCCCATGACCACGCGCGAAACCAGCGACCTGATCATGATGGGCATCGGCGCCTTCACGCCGCTGGATGGCTTCATGGGCCGGGACGACTGGAAGGGCTGCTGTGACGACTACCGCATACCCAGCCGGAAAGGCCTGTTCTGGCCCATCCCCATCACTCTCTCGGCCCAGCAGGACGTGGCGGACTCGATCTCCAAGGGCGAAGAAGTCGCCCTGTGGGACCTCGAGACCGAGGCCATCATGGGCACCATGAAGGTCACCGAGAAGTACGGCATCGACAAGGACTGCGAGTGCAAGCAGGTGTTCCGCACCACCGACCCGGCCCACCCCGGCGTTCAGAAGGTGATGGAGCAAGGCCCGGTGAACCTGGCGGGCACGGTGAAGGTGCTCTCGGAGTCCTACTACCCGGAGATGTTCGCGGGCATCTACCAGCGGCCGGTCGAGGCGCGCCAGGTCTTTGAGGAGCGCGGCTGGAGCACGGTGGCGGCCTTGCAGCTCCGCAACCCCATGCACGGCTCGCACGCCTACCTGGCCTGGGTGGCCATCGAGGTTTGCGACGGGGTCTACATCCACCAGTTGGTGGGCAAGCTGAAGCCCGGCGACATCCCCGCCGAGACCCGGGTGAAAGCCATCGACGCGCTGGTGAACAAGTACTTCCGCAAGGACCGCGTGGTACAGGGCGGCTATCCCATGGAGATGCGCTACGCCGGGCCGCGCGAGGCCCTGTTGCACTCCGTGTTCCGCCAGAACTACGGCTGCTCGCACCTGATCGTGGGCCGCGACCACGCCGGCGTGGGCGACTACTACGGCCCCTTCGACGCGCAGAAGATTTTCAACGAAATCCCCGCGGACGCCCTGGTGTTGCGGCCACTGTGCATGGACTGGACCTTCTACTGCTACGAGTGCGGCTCGATGGCCTCGATGAAGACCTGCCCGCACGAGAGCAAGGCGGTCATCGACGAGAACGGCGCCTACCAGGGCGGCGCGCGGCTGTTGCTGTCCGGCACCCTGCTGCGCAAGCTGATGAGCGAGGGCAAGCCGGTTCCGTCCGAGTTCTCCAAGCCCGAGGTGATCGCGGTCCTCAAGGAGTACTACGACAGCCTCGAGCAGAAGGTGGAAGTTAAGCTGCACGGGTTCGCCACCGGGGAAGCCAAGAAGTAGGCTTCCCCCCGGTGCATCGCGCCCGGGGCGAAGCCGGGCGCTCACCCGTTAGACTGAAAAGCGGAGGTGTCCCATCGCTTCCTCGGCATTGGCTATCGAGCCCATTGAGCGGAAACTGGGCCGTGCTTTCGTCCGCCTCCAGTGCGGGGATTTGACCTCCCTGGAGGTGGACGCGTTTGTGTTCTATGCCCGCCAGGACCTGGCGCTGGGCTCCGGCTTCGGCACCGCCATCCAGGTCCGCGGCGGCGACTCCATCAAGAAGGAACTGGAGAAGCTGGGCCGCCTCCAGGTGGGCGAGGCGGTGGTGAGCGGCGCCGGAAAACTCAACGCCAAGTTCATCGTCCACGCCTGCGGGCCCAAGTTCCAGGAGCCGGACACCGAGGCGAAGCTCCGTCAGACCATGGCGTCGGCCCTGCGAGCGGCGGAGGAGAAGGAGATCAAGACCCTGGCCTTCCCGCCCATGGGGGCCGGTTTTTACGGGGTGCCGCTCGCGGACTGCGCGCGGATCATGGTGGAGTCCATCAAGGGCCACCTCCGGGGTCAGACCGGGATGGATGAGATCATCATCTGCGCCGCCGACCAGCGCGAGTTCGAGGCCTTCCGCCCGGTGATGGAGGCGCTTTAGAGGAGGGATGATGCACGAAACCAGCCCCTTGCTGCACTTCGCGGAAGACGCTCTGCAAATCGCCGCGCTGACCTTTATGGCGGTGGTCTACGCGCTGAAGGTCCGCTGGATCCTTAAGTTCCCCGCGGCCCGGGACCGCCAGGCGCCCACCGGCCGCGGCGACACTACCCCGCTGAAAGGCGCCGCCTACTCGCTGGCCGCCATCGCCATGCCCTGGGCCGTGCTCAGCACTCGCCAGCATCCCTTGTTCTGGGTGCAGTTCGCGCTCTTCCATACGGCTGTGGCGGTGTCCATCGGCATGTCGTTCGTCATCCCCTACGCTCCCGGTCTGATCGAGGGCCCGGCCGTGGTGCTGTTGTTGCAGATTCTCTTCGCCGCGGCCGTCGCAATCGGCGTCGGCCGCCTGATCCGCCGGATGGTCAGCCCGTACATGCGCGCCATCAGCACGCCCGACGACTACTTCTCTCTGGCCTTGCTGGTGGTGTGGTTCGCCTTCAGCCTGCTGGCGGCGCCCAACAATCGCCAGGAGAGCGAATGGCCCTTACTGGGTTACTTCTTCCTGACCGCCTTCTTCCTGGTCTACGTCCCATTCAGCAAGATTTCGCATTACCTGTATTACCCCTTCGCCCGCTGGTATCTGGGAAAGACCCTCGGGTACAGGGGAGTCTATCCCGTTCAGAGGGGGGCATAGACAGTGAGTAAGAACCGATCCTGGAAAGCCGAGAAGCTCATCGAGCGGATGCGCCAGAAGGTGACCCGCCAGATGATGCTGTCGCTGGAGGCCTGCGTGCACTGCGGGCTGTGCACCGACCAGTGCCACTACGTGCTGGCCAATCCGGGCGACGTCAGCTATGCGCCGGCCTACAAGGCCGACAAGATCCGCAAGCTGTTCAAGGCTCACCTAGACTGGACCGGGCGCGCCGCGCCCTGGTGGGTGGGCGCGCGCAGCGTGTACACCGACGCGGAGCTGGAGGAGCTCAAGGACACCGTCTTCGGCAAGTGCACCAACTGCCGCCGCTGCTCGCTGGCCTGCCCCATGGGCGTGGACATGGCGGTGTTCAACCGCATGGCCCGCGGGCTGCTGTGCCACGTGGGCGTGATGCCCGAGGGCGTCGCCGTGGTGGCCAAGGACCAGTGGGAAATCGGCAACCAGATGGGCGTCCTCCCGGAGGAGTACCTGGAGACGCTCGAGTGGATGGAGGAGGAGCTACAGAGCGAGTACAACGATCCCTCGATCAAGATCCCGGTGGACCAGCCGGATCGCGACGTGGTGTACACCATCAATCCGCGCGAGGTTAAATACGATCCCCGCACTATCGCCGAGGCGGCGGCCATCTTCCACTTCGCCGGCGAGAGCTGGACCATGCCCAGCGTGGGCTGGGACCAGACCAACTTCGGGCTGTTCAACGGGGACGACGAGTTCGGCGGGGCGGTGGCGCGCCGGGTCTACGACGCCGCCGTGGCGCTGCGCGGCAAGAAGGTGGTCATCTCGGAATGCGGGCACGGCTACCGCTCGACGCGCTGCGAAGGTCCTAACTGGGGCCGGCTGGATGCTCCCGTTCCGATGGAAAGCGCGGTTATCACCATGCTGCGCTACGTCAAGGAGGGACGGATCAAGGTCGATAAGAGTAAGAACACCGACCCGGTGACTTACCACGACTCCTGTAACATCGCGCGCAGTTGCGGGCTGATCGAGGAGCCGCGGGAGCTGCTGAACCTGGTGTGCAGCGACTTCCGGGAGATGCATCCCAACCGCGCTGAGAATTACTGCTGCACGGGCGGCGGCGGGGCCATGTCCATGTCCGAGTACGCCCCGCGGCGGCTGAAGTCCGCCAAGATCAAGGCCGATCAGTTGAAGGCCACCGGGGCCAAGGTGGTGGTGACCTCCTGCCACAACTGCGTGGACGGCCTGTTCGACCTGATCCGCCACTACAAGCTGGACATGCAGGTCAAGCAGTTGGTCAGCCTGACGGCCAATGCCCTGGTGGTCCCGGTCAAGCCGGTGCGGGTGATGAAGCCGCTGGAGGGCTACAAGATCCTGGTCATCGACGACGAGCCGGACGTGCGCGTTTACCTGCGCATGATCTTCAAGGACCAGGGCGCCGAAGTCATCGAGGCGCCGGACGCCAACCAGGGCATCCGCGCCATCAAGAGCGACAAGCCCGATCTGGTGACCCTGGACCTGATCCTGCCCAAGATGACCGGCGAGAAGCTGTACTGGGAGATCAAGAAAGACGAGCACTTTGCCAGCCTGCCCATAGTGGTGGTGTCCGGCTACATCGGGGTGGAAGCGCCGCGCATCGACTTCCACCGGTTTATCACCGAGAAGAACCTGCCCGAGCCGGAGGCCATCCTGGAGAAGCCTATCAACCCGGAGAAGGTGCTGGAGACCGTGCGCACGGTGTTGGAGAAGAAGAACAACATCCGGAACTGAGGACCCTCCGGGCCGCAAGGAGGCCACATGGCGGAATCGCGACAGCCCGGACCGGACGCGGCGACCCTGGATCTCCGCGCCCTCACCGGCAGCCGGCTGCTGGACGACGTGCCCTGCTACATCTCCATCCAGGACCGCCAGTTCCGCATCCTGGAGATGAACCGGAAGCTGCTCGAGGATTTCGGCGATCACCACTCCGAGCACTGCTACCGGGTGTACAAGGGCGGCCGGGAACCCTGCGTGGAGTGCCCGGTGGCGCGCACCTTCGACGACGGCCAGGAGCACACCAGCGGGGAGACGATCTTCGACCGCCGCGGCCTGCCGCACGCCGTGATCGTGAAGACCAGCCCCTTGCGCGATCCCTCCGGGGAGATCGTGGCGGTCATGGAGCTGTTCGCCGACATCACGGTGCAGAAGGAGCTGGAACACCGCCTGCACGACAGCCTGGCGCGCTTCCGCAACCTGTTCGACGTGGTGCCCTGCTTCGTCTCCGTGCACGACCGGGATTTCCGCGTCGTTGAGGCCAATGATCGCTTCAAGGAGAGCTTCCGCCACCGGCTGGGCGGTTACTGTTACGAGATTTACAAGCAGCGGCATGAGGTTTGTCCCACTTGCCCGGTAGCCGATACGTATGCCGACGGCCGCTCCCACGCCGCCGAAGAGATTGTGATCGACAGCGCCGGGCGGCAGTTGCACGTGATGGTTTACACCGCTCCGGTGCGGGATTCCCAGGGCCGCATCACCGACGTCATCCACGTGGGGGCCGACATCACCGAGATGCGCGCCCTCCAGGAGGAACTGGCCAGCCTGGGCCGGCTGGTGGGCGGCATTGCCCACAGCATCAAGAACGTGCTGGAGGGGCTGCGCGGCGGCGTCTACGTGGTCAATCTGGGCCTCCGCGACAACAGCCAGGCGGACATCCGCACGGGTTGGGAGATGGTTCAGCGCAACGTGGAACGCCTCTCGGCCATGATCATGGACATGCTCTACTGCGCCAAGCCGCGCGCTCCCCGCCAGGTGCCGGTGTCGCTGCCGGAAGTCACGCGGGCCGCTCTCCAACTGTATGCCACCCGCGCCAAGGATCTGGGCGTAACGCTGGAAGCCGACATCGACGACAGCGTCCCCAGCGTCCCCGGCGAACCGCGCGATATCCACTCGCTCATCTCCAACCTGCTGGGCAACGCCGTGGACGCCTGCTGCGCGGATGAGGACAAGCGGAAGAAGCCGCGCGTGCTGGTGCGCATCGGGCGCGAGGACCAGCAGGCGGTGATCCAGGTCACCGACAACGGCACCGGCATGGATGAGGAGACCCGGGGCAAGCTGTTCAACATGTTCTTCTCCACCAAGGGCGCGGCGGGCACGGGGCTGGGTCTGGTGGTGGCGCGCAAGGTGGCCGCCGAGCACGGCGGCGCCATTTCCGTGGAGTCCACTCCGGGAGAAGGCTCCACCTTCACCGTCAAACTTCCGTTGGGAGGTTCAGCATGAGCGTGGAATCGGGTCCCGCCAGGAAGATCCTGGTGGTGGACGACGAGCCGGACGTGTGCACTTACCTTAGCCGGCTGTTTCAGGAGAACGGATACCAGTCCGCCTGCGCGGCGGACGGGCAGCAGGCCATGGAGGCGGTGGAACGCGAGCGGCCCGATCTGATCACGCTGGATCTGTCCATGCCCAACAAGTCGGGCGTACGTTTCTACCGGGAGATCAAGGCGCGGGCGGACTTGAAGACCATCCCGGTGGTATTCGTGACCGGGGTCACCGGGCCGGGCGGCAGCTCCGCCGACACGGAGCGCTTCTACCGCACCCGCAGCCAGGTGCCTCCACCGGACGGGTTCATCGCCAAACCCATCGACCCGGAGGAGGTGCTAGGCCTGGTCGCGAAGCTGCTGGGTGGTTCGGCGGAGCGGAGGTGAGGCGGTGACGATCGTCCTGTACGTTGTCGTTTGGGCCGGCGCGGTGGTGTTCCTGGCGGGCTGCCTGGCGCGGGCGCTCCAGTACGCCCGGGCGCCGCTGCACTTGCGCTGGGAGTTGTACCCGGTGCCACACGAATCGCCGGAGCGGGCGCGCCACGGCGGCTCGTATTTCGAGACCACCGACTGGTGGACCCGTCCTGCTCACTTCAACCTGCTCGGCGAGATCAAGGTTATGGGGGCCGAGATTCTCTTCCTGAAGGGGCTCTGGGAGTTCAACCGCAGGCTGTGGTTCCGTTCTTTCCCGTTTCACTTCGGCCTGTATCTGCTCATCGGGACCGCGGCCCTGCTGCTGGCCACCGCGCTGGCGAGCTTCGCCGTCCCGGCCCTGCCTCGGACCACGGCGGGCGTCATCCTGCACTACGTCTACACCGCGACTGGCGGCCTGGGCGCGCTGCTGACGGTGCTGGGCGCCGCGGGTCTGCTTCACCGCCGCCTGGCCGATGAGGAGCTGGCGCCGCACACCACCGGCGGGGACCTTTTCAACCTGTTGTTTTTCATCCTCGCTGTTGGGACCGCGGGAGCGGGTTACTTGTTGACCGTGCCGTCCGACCCCAGCGTGCTCGAGATCACGCGTGGCGTGCTTAGCTTCGACGCTTCCCTGCGCCTGCCACCCGTGCTGGCGGCCGGGCTGATCCTCGGTGCGTTGCTCACCGCGTACATCCCCTTCACTCACATGTCGCACTTCATCGCCAAGTACTTCACCTACCACGCGGTGCGGTGGGATGATCAGCCCAGCCGCCGCAGCGCGACGCTGCGCCAGCGATTCGCCGAGTACCTCGCCTACCGGCCCACCTGGTCGGCTTCTCACATGGGCGCGGACGGAACCAAGACCTGGGCGGACATCGCGACCAGCAACCCGGCGCAGGGGGGGAAAAAGTGAAGAAGCAGCAGCGCGTTCGCATCCCGGACATGGCGCGGCGGGATCGCGAGCCCCTGGTCTATATCGAGAACAACGATCTGATGCCGCTGCCGCCGCCTCTGGACGATCCGTCCAAGGACCACAACTGGGCGCCCTTGTCGGCGCAGGCCAAGGAGAGATACGAGGCCGCCCTCGACGACACCTGCGCGGTGAGCGTGCCGCAGCCCAAGACCAAGGAGGAAGAGGAGGAGCTGGTCCAGAAGTTCTTGGCCGGGCTGGACAAGCTGTTCACCCGGGCCAACAACTGGACCTTCCTCCAGCCCCTGCTGTTGAGCATGGAGCACTGCGCCAAGTGTCAGACCTGCGCGGAGTCCTGCCACATCTTCGAGGCCAGCGGGCGCAACGAGTTGTACCGGCCCACCTTCCGCTCGGAGATCGTGCGGCGGCTGTACTTCAAATTCGTCAAGCGCGGCGGGGTGCTGTCGGCCTGGCAGCATGGCGACATCCAGGTCAACTGGCCCATGGTGGCCCGGCTGATCGAACTGGCCTACCGCTGCAACCTGTGCCGGCGGTGCGCCCAGACCTGTCCCATCGGGGCCGACAACGGCCTGGTGGCGCACGAGCTGCGCAAGCTCTTCAGCCAGGAAATGGGCATCGCCGCCAAGGAGCTGCACGACCAGGGCTCCATGCTCCAGCTCAAGGTGGGTTCCTCGACGGGCATGAACGCAGTGGTAGTCAAGGACAACCTCGAGTTCATCGACGAGGACATGAGCGAGAAGACGGGCCTGGAGGTGCGCACACCCTGGGACGTCGAGGGCGCCGACATCCTGCTGATCCACAACGCCGGCGAGATTCTGGCCTGGCCCGAGAACCCCGGCGCCTTCGCTGTGATCCTCAACGCCGCGGGCGTCAGTTGGACGCTGTCCTCGGAGCTGGCCGGCTACGATTCGATCAACTACGGCCTGTGGTACGACGACGCGCAACTGGCCCGCGTGGCCCTCAAGCACGTCCAGGCCGCCCAGAAGCTCAAGGTGAAGAAGATCGTGCTGGGCGAGTGCGGGCACGCGCACAAGGCGCTGTCGGTGGTGGCCGACCGCATCCTGGGAGACGGCCTGGATATCCCGCGCGAAAGCGCCATGACGCTGTTGCGCGACATCGTGATGAGCGGCCGGCTCAAGCTCGACCCCAGCCGCAACGACTTCCCCGTCACCCTGCACGATCCCTGTAACATGGTCCGGCTGATGGGCGTGGTCGAGCCGCAGCGCGAGATCGTGCGCAAGCTCTGTCCCCGGTTCCGGGAGATGACGCCGCACGGCGTGGACAACTACTGCTGTGGCGGGGGCAGCGGCTTCGCCATCATGAGCCCGAACAACTTTTCCGACTGGCGCTTCCACGTGGCCGGGCGCAAGAAGCTGGAGCAGATCCTGAACGCCTTCAGCGACTGCCTGGATCCCGCCATTCCCAAGTACCTGTGCGCGCCGTGCTCCAACTGCAAGGGGCAGTTGCGCGACCTGCTGGCCTACTACGATCTCTGGAACAAGCACCGCATCCTGTACGGCGGCCTGGTCGAGCTGATCGTCAACGCCATGGCGGACGTCAAGCCCGGCTTCATCGAGTGGGAGTGGCACTGAGGTGACGCCGCGCTCAGGCGAACAGCGCGTCCACGGGGAATTTTAGATCGGGCAGCAGGTCGCCGCCGTCCATGGTCTCGCCAGCCATCACCGTGCGCGTGGGAGCGTTGGGGGTGAACACCAGCACGGCGCGCTCCTCGGGCAGTATCACCCAGGCCAGCTTCGCGCCATTGGCGAGGTAGTCCTGGATCTTGCGATGAAGAGCCGACAGCGCGTCGTCAGGCGAGCGAATCTCGACCACCAGGTCAGGCGCCCCGTCCAGGTAACGGAGCTCGTCCGGGTTCGGGTCGCTCAGCACCACCGCCAGGTCGGGCAGGTAGATCCGGGTCTGACCTCTGACACGCAATCGGCACCGCAGCTCAACGGCCAGGCGGCCAAGGCCTTTCTGACGGAGGTGCAGACCGAGCTCAACAGAAGCGTTTCCTTGGATGTTGGAATGCGGCTTGTTTCCCACGTTCAGCTCCACGGCTTCGCCGTCGATCCATTCGCAGCGCTCGTAGGCAGGATTGGAGAGGTACTCTTCCAGTGGAAGGGCCTTGACCGCGGTCCCCATGCCTAGAAGTCTAGCACGCACCCCGGCGGTTTTTTGCTAAGCTCCTGGTTCTGGCATGCGCATCCTGATCGTCGGTGGCGGGCAGGTCGCCGCGCTGGTGGCGCGGCGGCTCAGCCACGAGGGCAACGAAATCGTGGTGGTCGAGCAGGACCCGGCCCGCTGCGCGGAACTCGAGGAGCGTCTCGATGCCAGAATCGTGCAGGGCAACGCGAACCGCGTGGGCGCGCTGCGCGCGGCAGGGCTGCGCACGGCCGAGATGCTGATCGCCGTCACCGATTCGGACCAGGTCAACCTCCTGGCCTGCCTCATCGCCCAGGCGGAATCGAGCGGCACGGTGAAGGTGGCCCGCGTCCGCACGCACGAAGTGGACGCCTGGCGAGAGGTCTGCCGCCGCGCGGGGCTGCACATCGACCTGATCATCCATCCGGAATCGGAAACGGTGTCGCGCATCCTGCCCGTGTTACGCATTCCGGGCGTTTCCGACATCATCGACTTCGCCGGCGGGCAGGTCAAGCTGTTCGGAATGAACATCGAAGCGGGCAGTTGGACCGCCGGCAAGACCATGGAGGAACTCGACCGGGCCGGCCCTCCGCGGCATTCACTCATCGCCATGGTGTTCCGCGGGCCGCAAGTCATCATCCCGCATGGCGGCGACACGCTCGAAGCGGGCGACCATGTCTACGTGGTCAGCCGGGCGGCGGACCTGGAGCGGACCCTCGGCTTCATGGGCGTAGCCGTGCAAACCTCCCTGGAACGCGTGTTCGTGGTCGGGGGCAAGCAGATTGGCATCCAGGTGGCCCTCGAACTGGAGGCCCAGGGAGTCAGCGTGAAGCTCTTCGAGCAGAACCGGGAGCGATGCGAGCGCATCGCCCAACTGCTGCGGCGGGCCGTGATCGTGCACGGAGACGGGACCGACGAAGCCATGCTGCGTGAGGCGCACATCGAGGACGTGGACGCCTTCCTGTCGCTCACCGGTGACGATGAAGACAACATCATCGCCTGCCTGCTGGCGCGCCGTCTGGGCGCCAAGAAGGTCGTGGCGCTGGTCAACCGGCTCAACTACCTGCCCATGGCGCAGCGCCTGGGCATCAACACCACGGTAAGCCCGCGGGTGGCTACCGTGGACCGCATCCTGCGCTTCGTACGCAAGGGGCGGGTGCAGTCGGTGACTACCTTCCGCCAGGAGGAGGCCGAGGCCATCGAGCTACTGGCTTCAGCGCGCTCCCGCTACGTGGGCCGGAAACTCCGCGAGGTGCGGCTGCCGCGGGGCTGCCTCGTGGGATCCATCGTGCGCCCTTCCGGCGAGGCCCTGGTGCCTCGCGGGGACGCCCAGATCGAAGCCGGCGACCGCGTGATCTTCTTTGCCCTGACCAGCGCCGTGCCCAAGCTCGAGTCGCTGTTTCTGGCCGAGCCGTCGAAGGTAGCCGAGTAATGCGCCCCCGCGCCCTGGCCTACCTCTTGGGTTACTTTCTGCTGGGGCTCGGCGCGCTCTTGCTGGTTCCGCTCGCGCTGGGCTGGTTCGCCCCGGGCGACGACCCGTGGCCCTGCGCCTGGGCCTGGCTGGCCACGGCGGGCGCCGGGCTGCTGCTGCGGCTCGCCGGTCGCCGGCCCGTCACCGAGCTTTCGGTGCGCGAGGGCATCCTGCTGGTGATGTTGGTGTGGCTCTCGCTGGGGCTGTTCGGATGCCTGCCGTTCTACTTCTCCCCGCATTTCACCACTTTCACCGACGCATTCTTCGAAGCGATCTCCGGATTCACGACCACCGGGGCCACGATCCTTGACCGCGTCGAGGTGCTTCCCTACTCCCTTCAGTTCTGGCGCCACTTCGCGCACTGGCTGGGCGGCATGGGGATCGTGGTGCTGGGCCTCGCCATCCTGCCGCTGATTGGGGTGGGCGGGATGCACCTGTACCGCGCCGAGTTCTCCGGGGCGAAGTCCGAGAAACTCCGACCGCGCATCGCGGAGACGGCTCTGGCGCTGTGGCGGATCTACTTCGCCCTCACACTGGCTCTGTTCCTGGCCCTGCGCCTGGCCGGGATGGACCTCTTCGAGGCGGTTTGCCACGCGTTCTCGACGCTGGGCACGGGCGGTTTCTCGACGCATAGCGCCAGCATCGGCGGCTTCCAGAACCCGCTCCTGGAGTACATCATCATCCTGTTCATGCTGCTGGCGGGCATCAACTTCACCCGCCACTACACTCTCTGGATCGAGGGCGAGGTGAAGCGCTTTATCACCGACGCGGAGATCCGGACCTACCTGCTGCTGCTCGGCTTCGCCACCGCCGTGGCTTTCTTCAGCCTGCTGGCGCACGGCGGATACGGCGTCGAGAGGGCCTTTCGCACGGCCCTGTTTCAGGTGACTTCCATCGGCACCACCACCGGGCTGGGCACCGACGACTTTGAGCGCTGGCCCGCGGTCTCGCAATTCCTGCTGTTCGCGCTGATGTTCATCGGGGGATGCACCGGCTCGACCGCCGGCGGCATCAAGGTGGCCCGCTTCCGGCTGCTGCTGCACGTGGTCAGCCGCGAGTTCAAGCGGATGGTGGAGCGGCGGGGCGTGTTCGCCGTCCGGCTGGGCGACGATGTGATCGCCGAGAAAACCGTGCAGAGCTTCCTCAACCTGGTCTACCTGGCGCTGCTGGTGCAGGTGGCCGCCTCGCTGCTGGTGGCCTCCATGGGCGTGGATTTGTTGACCAGCATCTCGGCGGTTACGGCGAGCATGTTCAGCATCGGACCAGGTTTTGGCAGCGTCGGCCCGGCGGAGAACTACAGCCACCTGCCCGCCCTGGTGAAGTGGGTGCTCAGCGGCTGCATGATCGCCGGCCGCCTGGAGTTCTACACCGCCCTGGTGATCTTCACTCCCGCCTTCTGGCGCAAGTAGCCGCGCGCCGGCAGTGCTCGAGCCATCCGAACAACCCCCCTCCCGGCCGGACCATGCCGGCTGCATGGCCACCCTGGCATGGACACTGTCTGTCGTGGTAGCCGCGCTCGTTGCCGGTCTGGCTGCTGGGGAGGCGGCAGGGCTGGCCCGCGTCCCTGGATTCGGCATATACTGCTCCAATGGCGCGCAGGGGAGGGCGCGGCCTGTCTGAGAAGCCTGCCATGAGGATACTCTTCTACAGCGGTTCGATCGGGCTGGGGCACGTCACGCGGGATCTGGCCCTGGCGGCGCAACTCCGGCGCTTGTTGCCTGATGTGGCGATCGACTGGCTGGCGGCCCCGCCGGCCAGGCAGGCGTTGGAGAACGCCGGGGAGACCGTGCTTCCACAGGCGTGCCAATTGGTGAGCCTGTCCACGGAAGCCGAGTCCGCCGCCCAGGCGTCCCGCCTCAACCTGATAAGTTACCTGGCGCGCGCCCGCCGCAAGTGGCGCCAGAACGTCGGGTTGGTTCTGGAGGCCCTGCACGCCCGGCCGTACGACTGCGTCATCGGTGACGAGACCTACGAGATAGCCGCGGCGCGGGGGCTCGGACGCATGGCCGCAACCTTTCCGTTCGTGATGATGTACGACTTCGTCGGGCTGGAAGCCACTTCGCTCAACCCGCTGGAACGCCTGGCGGTCTGGAGCTCCTCGCGCAAGTGGGTTCGTTATTTCTCCGCGGACCTGTCCCTGTTTGTCGGGGAGCCCGAGGATGTGCCGGACAACCGCTTCGGCTTCCTGTTGCCAAACCGCCGCGCGTTCGCTCGCGCGCACTATCGTTTCGTCGGCTACATCCTGCCGTTCGACCCGGCGGACTTGGCCGACCGGTCCCGCCTCCGCGGGGAACTGGGCTACGGCTCGGAGCCGCTGATCATCTGTTCGATCGGCGGCACAGCCGTGGGAAAGGAACTGCTGGAGCTGGGCGCCCGGTCCCTGCCCAGGATCCGGGAGCGGGCGCCCGCGGCCCGCATGATTCTGGTGTGTGGCCCGCGCTTGGACCCTGCCAGCCTCGCGGCCCCCGATGGGTGCGAGGTGCGCGGGTACGTGCCTGAGCTGCATCGGCACTTGGCCGCTTGTGACCTCGCCATCGTCCAGGCCGGCGGCGCCACCACGCTGGAACTGACTGCGCTGCGCCGGCCGTTCCTCTACTTCCCCCTCGAAGGACACTGCGAGCAGGAAGGCACCATCGCCTCGCGCCTGGCCCGGCATTGCGCGGGGGAGCGCCTCACTCTCTCGGAGACCACACCGGACCACCTCGCCGCACGGGCGCTGGCCTGGCTCGGGCGCGAGGTGGATTACGCAGCCATTCCGGCAGACGGCGCGCGAGTGGCGGCCGAGACCATGGCCGCCTGGCTTTCGAGCCCCGCCTTGGGCGGGCCTCCTAAGGCCGGCCCCCCCGCACCGCCTGGTGGTGCGGAAGCGATAGAGTAGAGGGTTATGGGGGACGAGGAACTCGAGCGCCTCCTGACGGATCTGGAGTCCGACCGCGTCGAGCGGAAGGAGTCGTTGGTACATCCGGACCGGGTCTGCGAAGCGATCTGCGCCTTCGCGAACGACTTGCCCGATCACTGCGCCCCAGGTGTCGTGTTCGTGGGAGCGCGCGACGACGGATCAGCCGCGGGCCTGGCTGTCACCGAAAGGCTGCTCAACACGCTGGCCGCTATGCGCTCCGACGGCAACATTCTTCCGATCCCCAGCATGGTCGTGGATAAGCGGACTCTGCTCGGTTGCGAGATGGCGGTCGTCATTGTCCGGCCCCAGGATGCGCCGCCAGTGCGGTTCCGAGGGCGTACATGGATTCGTGTGGGATCACGTCGGGCGATCGCCACTCCGGAAGAGGAGCGGCGCCTCAACGAGAGGCGCCGGGCGCGCGACCTGCCTTTTGATGCCCAGCGGGTGCCGTCAGCCACCATCGAGGACCTTGACCTCGATCTGGCCCGCAGGGTCTACTTGCCGTCGTTTCTGCCCGCTGAGACGCTGGAACAGAATCAGCGTAGTCTTCCACAGCAGCTCGCCTCAGTGCGGCTGGCCAGCCCGGAACCGGAGTGTCAGCCCACGGTTCTCGGAATCCTGGTGGCTGGCAAGGATCCACGGCAGTTCCTGCCGGGAGCTTACATTCAGTTTCTCCGAATCGAGGGAACCCAACTGACGGATCCCATTAAGGCTGAACACCTCATTTCCGGTCCGCTGCCGGAGCTGCTCCGGATGTTAGCTCAGGTCTTCGACAGCCATGTTTCTGTTTCCGTTGACGTCACTGCCGGCCCCGTGGAGATCCGCCACCCTGACTACCCCATGGTGGCCCTACAGCAATTAGCCCGTAACGCGGTGCTCCACCGGAACTACGAGGGCACCAACGCCCCGGTCCGAATCTACTGGTTCTCCGATCGGATCGAAATGCATAGCCCGGGCGGGCCCTATGGACAGGTGAACCCAGCGAATTTCGGACAACCTGGGATTACTGACTACCGGAATCCGCACCTGGCCGAAGCCATGCGCAACCTCGGCTACGTACAGCGCTTTGGCGTGGGCATTCCCCTGGCACGCAAGGAACTCGACAAGAACGGCAACCCACCCGCAGAGTTCCAGCCGACTGACACCCATGTGTTGGTGATCCTCAGGAGGCGGGCGTGAGCGTCCCGGTGGTTAGCTTCTTCAACAACAAGGGCGGAGTAGGCAAAACCTCGCTCGTCTATCATTTGACCTGGATGTGCTCCGACCTGGGACTTCGGGTCCTGGCGGCTGATCTCGACCCCCAAGCCAATCTGAGCGCCGCTTTTCTGGAGGAGGAGCGCTTGGAGGAATTATGGCCGGACGAGGTGAACCGCAAGACTATCTACGGCTCCATTCAACCGCTCTTGCGCGGCGTTGGTGACATCGCACCGGCTCAACTGGAACGCATCGACCGGCCGCTGGCACTAGTAGTGGGCGACCTGTCGCTGTCCGAATTCGAAGATGAGCTTTCGGCTC
>VFZS01000028.1 GCA_016871095.1 Acidobacteriota bacterium | reverse complement strand
TGAAGTCGAAGGCTTCCAGCGAAACCCAGCCCGAGTAGTTGCGCCGGGCCAGCGTCTGGAACAGCGGCTGGAAGTCGTAGTCCCCGGTCCCTGGATGACGCCCGTCCATCTCGTTGAGGTGGACGTGGCGGATCAGGTCGAAGTAACGGTCCACCAGCAGGGCGTGAGGCTCGGTCTCGTTGATGGCGTTGTGCACGTCGAACATGGTGCGGATGGAGGGCGTGTCGAGCTGCCGCACGATGGCGGCCGCCTCTTCCAGCGAAGTAACCACGTCGCACTGCTGGACGGGCAGCGCTTCGACCAGGATGGTCACGCCGCGCGCGAGGGCATGGGGCGCCACACCGGCCAGACCCTCGATGTAGTTGCGGGTGGCCTCGGCGGCGCTGAGCCCGCCCGTCGAGCCGCGCTGGTAGGGAGAACCGAAGACCATGATGCCGTTGGGTCCCAGGTCGGCGCACAGGTCCACCAGCCCGCGGACGTACTCCCAGCTACGCTGCCGGAGAACCTGGTCCGGAGTAGTAACGTGCAAACCCTTGGGGGTGACCATCAGCCAGTGCAGGCCGGCAAAGGTGAGGCCCTCGTCCCGCATGATAGAGGCGTACTCACGCCGCTGGTCCGCCGGGATGGCGGCGGGATCCTCGGCCAGGGTGAAGGGTGCGATCTCGTATCCGGTGTAGCCGGCTTTGCGCACTGCCTTGCAGGCCTCGGCAAAGGGCCATTTGTCGAAGACCTCGCTACAGATTGATTGACGGAACTGGTAGCTCAGGGGCATGACTGTCATTCTAGCGAAGGTTCTCCGGCGGCGGTCGATATGACAACGAAGGACCATGCTGGCGAGCGAAGTGGTGTGTTCATGAGCGGCCGCGGAATTCTGCTGGTGGCAGTGCTGTGCGGCTCGCTTGCACCCGTGAGCGGGCAGCCGCCGAAGCCTTCCGCCCCGGCTTTCCCGCCCATGAAGATCCGTGCCGCCAAGGACTTGCGGGGGCCGGAGCCGAAAGGAGAGCGCCTGGCGTGCGCGCTGCGTGGGGTCGTCACTGTGCCGCCCGGCCTGCTGACCTTGCCGAGGGACCTGTATTTCCAGGACGACACCTCTGGCATCCTGGTACAGAACGAGCAGCCGGCGACCCTTGCGGTGGGTGACGAGGTCGAGATCGAAGGCTGGGTGGTAGCTTCCCGCATCGGAGAGCTCCGGGTCCAGGCACGGGGTGTGCAACGGCTGGGCAGCGGTCGCGCGCCCGTGCCCCGGAGGATCTCGCTCGCGGAAGCGGCCAGCGGCAGCCACGCCGGCGAACTGGTGTCGGTCCTGGGCGCGGTGTCCAAGATCACCTGGGGGGAAACCGTGTGGTCAGCCTACATGGGGCCTAACGGGGATCCCCCGAGAATCTACTTGCCCCTCCGCAGCCGCGCGCTGTCGGTCTTCGACGGCGTCTTTCCCGGAGCCGAGGTGGAGGTCACGGGCATCAGCGCGCCGCGCACGATGGCTGACAAGCTCGCGGGCTGGCAGGTGCGCATGCGCACGGCGGAAGACCTGAAGATCCTCCAGGCGGTCTCCATGGTCAAGACCCGCTACCTGTGGTGGGGCGCGGGCCTGGCCGTCGCCCTGGTGCTGGCCGCGCTGGTGGTGATCGCCGCCTTGCGCCGGATCATCCGGCGCAAGACCCGTGAAATCCGGGCGCTCCTGGAGAAGGCGCAAGATGCGTCACGCCTGAAATCCGAGTTCCTGGCCAACATGAGCCACGAAATCCGCACGCCACTGAACGGCATCCTGGGAATGACCGGGTTGTTGTTGCAGACCCCGCTGGCGGCCGAGCAGCGCGAGTACGCCTCAACGGTCACGGCGTCGGCGGAGTCTCTGCTTACCATCCTCAATGACATCCTGGATCTGTCCAAGATCGAAGCGGGCAGAATGGAGCTGGAGAGCGTGCCCTTCAGCCTGGCCAACACCGTCCAATCGGTGACCGCCCTGTGGGAGCCGCAGGCGCGGACCAAACGCATCTCGCTCGGCTACATCCTCGGGGAAGGGACGCCCGGGGTGGTGCGGGGGGACGTGGTAAGGGTCAGGCAGGTGCTGGCGAATCTGGTGGGCAATGCCCTCAAGTTCACCGAGCGGGGTGAGATTCGCGTGCGGGTGGAAGCCGCCGACGTGGTGGACGGGCGGATCACGGTCCGGTTCGAGGTCCGGGACACGGGGATCGGGATCGCGGTGGAAAGGCAGGCGGCCATCTTCGAGCCCTTCGTCCAGGCTGACAACTCGACCACGCGCCGGCACGGGGGCACCGGCTTGGGGCTGGCAATCTCGAAGCGCCTGGTCACGACGATGGGAGGGCGGATCGGCGTCATGAGCGAACCCGGCTGCGGGAGTGTGTTTTGGTTCACCATCCCATTCGAGCCCGCCGCGCCAGCGGAGAATCCTGTTCTCTCGCAGACCTGGCACGGCCTGGCCGTGGCGGACCAGCCGACGCGCATTCTGGTGGTCGAAGACCATCCAGTCAACCAACGGCTGGCACAGCGGATGCTCGAGAAGGCAGGCTACCAGGTTCAGGTCGCGTCGGACGGGCATCAGGGCGTCATCAAGTTCAGGCAGGAGAGCTACGCCCTGGTATTAATGGACATCCAGATGCCGGTCATGGACGGGCTAGAGGCTACCGCCGCGATCCGCAAGCTGGAGGGCAACGGCACGCGGACACCCATTGTGGCCATGACCGCGCATGCCATGAAGGAAGACCGGGAGCGTTGCCTGGCCGCGGGCATGGACGACCATATCACCAAGCCGGTGCATCCAAAGCAGCTCGCCGCCGTCCTGGAGCGGTGGCTGAGGAGCACGGCGCAGCCCCTGACCGCTCGTGAGCAGGGAGTCAGGAGTCAGAAGTCAGGAATCAGAATGGGGTAGCGGCTTGCGCGCCACGGCAATCAGGGACAGGCCGCGGCCGGGCAGCAGCGGGTCGATGCGGCGCCATAACCACACCGTCTTATCGAAGATCTTCAGCGAGAGCTTGTGGATGGACTTGCGGCGCAGCAGCCGGCCGTGCAGGTCCCAGGCCAGCGCCCCGATCGTGTTCCACTGGTAGAGCCTCAAGGCGCCCGCGAAGGCAGCCGCGGCGGCAGCCGGACGAGGCTCCGCTCAGTTGACTGCTTCGTAGAGAGCCAGTACGTTCGCCGTGGGGGTGTTGGGCTGGAGGTTGTGGCAGGGCGTCACAATGTAGCCGCGCGCAGCGCCAAAGATGGCGATGTTCTCGCGCACCTGGCGGCGGACGTCCTCAGGAGTGCCGAACGGCAACGTGTACTGATTGTCTACGCCGCCGTGGAAGACCAGCCGGTCACCGAAATCGCGCGCCAGCCCCTCGCGTTCCATGCCCCGGCAGCGCCACTGGACCGGATTCAGCAGGTCGATGCCCATCTCGATCAGCTCCGGCAACAAGGGCCGTATGGCGCCGTCGTCGTGGTGAAACACCTTCACACCGCAGGAATGCACGAGGTCGATTAACCGCGCCACGTGGGGTTTGAGCAAGCACCGGAACAGGGTGGGGCTCATCAGCCACGACTCCTGCGTTCCCAAATCCTCGGCGGAGAACAGCAGGGAATCGCCCACGTCGACCAGTATGCGCCGAGTCAGCGCCAGATCGCAGGCTGCGATGTGCTCCAGGATCGCCTCGGCGAGCGCCGGACCGGCCAGCAGGTCCTGGAGCGCCTGCTCCATGCCGCGCAGGCGGCAGTATCGGTCGGGCACGCCAGCTCTTGCTTCAGCCGGGAGGTGATCTCGGGCGTTCCCCAGTAGTCGCACGGCGTTCGGACCGCGCACTCACCGCGCATCACTGCTTCCCAGCGCTGGCGGGGAGTCATCGCAGCGCCACGGGCCTGCCGCCGGCCTGTTTGCTACGCAGCGCGGCGTCCATGAAGGCGAAGATCTCCAGGCTCTCTTCGGCCGGCACGGGAACCACGCCTGTCTGAAAGAACTTCACGATCTCCACCACCAGCGGGCGGTAACCGGTGGACGCTTTGGGATCGGTCTGGATCGCTTCTCTTCCACGGAAGGCGGCGGCGCCGTACGGACCATAGGGGCGCATCGCCCGAACGCTGCCCAGCCGTCCGTCCTGCCACCGTCCGACGATTTCATCGGCGCCTTCCGTGTAGATGCGGGTCACCTCCACGCAGCCCGGACCCATCAGCGCGTAGAGCATTTCGATGGGGTGGATGGCGTACCAGGAAAGATCCAGGTGATGATGCTCCTCAAAGGGTCCCGGTCCCCAGGTGACCGCGCCGGTGATGCCGTCCTTCTTCATCCCTGTGATCATGTCCGCGAACCGTAGGCTGGAGCTGGTCCACCACTGGACGCCCACGGCGGCGGCCAGGCGCGCGATTTCGCGGGCATCCTCCAGCGTGGACGCCAGCGGCTTGTCGATCCAAACCGGCTTTTTCGAGGCGAAGATCTGCCGTGCCTCATCCAGATGCGTCCGTCCGTCCACGCTGGTGAGCAACACTCCATCGACCCTGGAGCAGAGCGTCGGGATGTCGGGCACGATCTCGACGCCCCATTTCGTGCGCAGTTCCTCGGTGAACCGGTCGATGTACTTGGCGCTGGTGGCGTTGTCCGGGCTGCCGCCCTTGTAGGCGGCGACGATGCGCGCCCCGGGGACGTGCTCCGGCAAGGAAGGGTCGTTCAGCAGCCGGGCGAACGCGGTCACGTGCGAAGTATCGGTGCCCACCAGCCCCAGCCGGAGGTCCGCGGCGGCGGCAGCCGCCGTCAAAGCCACCCACAGGAGGATGCGGGAACGTTTCATGACAGGGGTAACCTCACCGGTCGGCCTTCCAGCTTCGACATCTCGCCGGCGATGCAGATTTCGTGGGTCTTGACCGAATCGGCCACGTTGCAGTGGGATTCGGCGCCGCTCCGCACACACTCGAGGAAATGCCTGATCTGAGCCACGAACGGATGGTGAGTGACCGCACCGCTGTCGGGCAGAATCGAGGGGATCGTGGCCCATCCCGTCTGCCCGGGCCAGCGCCTAGTGAACAGGCGGTTGTCGCGAATCGTGCCCTGGTTGCCCATCAGCACGATCGGGAAAGTGTACGGTGCCACGTATTCGATCGAGGTCGCGACTTTGCCCAGCGTGCCGTCCTCGAACTTGACCAAAATCACGCTGTTCGGCTCGTATTCGTAATCGAGGGGATTGCCCTTGCTGAAATTGGCATAGCCGAGAACTTCCACGGCTTCCTTGCCGAGGAACCAGCGCAGCCCGTCAACGGCGTGGCAACCCGCGGTCAGCAGGGCTGTGCCGCCGAAAGCGCGCTGCCGCAGCCAGGGATAAAGGCCGTAGTCGCGGGTGATGCCGTGCAGGTAATCCACCTCGCCATAGAAGACATCGCCGATCGCGCCGTCGGCCAGGATGGCGCGAATCGTCTCAAACAGCGGGTTCCAGCGCAACACGAAGCCGACTACGCTGCGAACCTTGTGCTCCCGGATGGTGCACTCCAGCTTCCGCAGTCCGGCCAGGTCGAGCGCCACCGGCTTCTCGACCACCACATGCTTGCCCGCCTGCGCGCAGGCGACGCCCTGCTCGACGTGCAGATGGTGGGGCGTGCAGATGGAAACCACGTGAATGTCGTCGCACCTGAGCAACTCATCCAGGTCGGTGTAAGCGCGACAGTGGCTGAGGTTGTACTGGCGGGCCTTGGCTTCCGCCCTGGCCCGGTCCCGGCTCAGGATGGCGCGCACTTCGGTGTGCGGGTTCGACTGGTACGCCCGGATGTGTTCGCCCGACACGTCGCCCGTGCCGAGAACGGCCGCTCCCAACGTGTTGCTCATGACTTCCCCCTGCTCCAGGATTCGAACCGCCGGTCGAGCTGCTCCGCCTGCGGCTGCCCCGGAAGGACCAGCACGCCCCAGTGGAACCGGAGCGGCCGGTTCACCGCCAGATCGAAGGGTGCACGGAAGGTGGGCGCCGCGCTCATGTATCCGAACGCCTTGTTCATGACGAAGAAGGCATTGGGGTGACGCGGGTTGCCGGGATGACCGAAGAAGGCCACGCCGGCGCCGGCGGCTCCGTCCGCGCCCAGAAACTCTCTTCTGGTCGGCATCGGTCTGATTGTAAGACAAGCCGCAGTCTGTCCAGCCGCGGCTCAAAAACTGAACTTCAGGCCGAAGCGGAACTGGCGCTCGGAGGGAGCCGCCAGATTCGGCAAAGTGCTCACGATCGACGAGAAATTGTTCAGCGTCCGGATGGTGCCGTCGGGATTCAGCACCATGGAGGCGACGCCGGAGCCCGGGTTGGAGAACTTGGGCGTGTTGGCGATGTTGAAGCACTCCGCCTTGAATTCCGCCTTCAGTCTTTCGGTTACGTTGAACGTGCGGAACAGGCTCAGGTTGAGGTTCGACATGCCCGGGCCGACCATGGTGTTGCGGCCGGTGGTTCCGAAGCGAACGCCGGTGGGCTGCCGGAAAGCCAGCGGATCGAACCAGGATTTGTTCGCGCCAATCTCGCCCAGGATCTTCACCTTGCCGGGCGTCACCAGGTCTGCGGTCTGGTTGTTGCCAGGGGCGTTCAGCTCGGTACCCGAGGCGGAAACCGTAAAGCGCGACCCGGTGTAAGCAGCGACGGTGCCGTTAGTCTGCCACCCGCCTAGCAGCAGGGCAGCGGGTCCAGAGGTTGCCCAGCTTTTCCCCGACCCGAACGGGAGCTCATAGACGAAGCCCAGGGTGAACATCTGTTCGCGGTTGTACCCTGCCGGTGCGCGGTTGCGGTACATGACCGGCCCCCAGTTCCATCCTCCCCCCAGCCCGGTCCAGCCGTCGTCATCAGCCATATTGATGGCCTTCGACCAGGTGTATGCGCCCTTCATCAGAAATCCTTTGCTGAATTGCCGGTTGAGCGCCAACTGGAGGCCGTGGTAGTTGCCGTTGGCAATGCCGTCCCACATGGACATCCCGATGCGGCGGTTCTGGGTGGCCGCCAGCGGCCGCCCCGCTGGGCCTCCGCCGGGCGGCGCGGCGTTGATGTCGCGGTCGATCAACTGGTGCACCGTCTGGGTGCCGACGTAGCCGAGGCTAGCCACGATCTCGGCGAGCAGCTTCCGCTCCAGGGTGAAATTCCAGGACTGGATGTATCCCCGGGACAGAGGGCCGCCCCAGGAGCTTCGCGGGCCCATGTCGATGGTCGGCGGGAGGGTCATGATGCCGGTGCTGGTGTCCGGAATCGGAATCGCCGGGATGCCCTTATCCAGCGTGTCAATCCACGAGTACGGCGAGGCCGACACGAATGTCGAGCCGATGGTTGCCGGGTACATGCCCCGCAGAGGCCGCGAGAAGGGGAGCGGGTCATAGGTGATGCCGTATCCGCTGCGGATCACCGTGTTCTCCGTCAGGCGGCAGGCAAATCCGATGCGCGGAGCGAACAGTTTCTTACTGGTCGTGATGCCGGCATTCCTGGGATTGTTGCCGACCCCGCCCATGTAGACCAGATTGGTCGCGGGATCCCACCGCTCGATGCCTCGGTCTTTGCGGGTAATCAGCGGGTAATACTCATAGCGGAGACCGATGTTGAGCGTGAGTTTGCGCGAAACCTGCCAGCGGTCGCGCACGAACCCGCCGAACTGCCACTCGCGGTTGGTGTACTGGAACAACTGCACGCTCTTCTGCATCTGGGTGGTGAGGCCCAGCAGGAAGGTGGCGTAGTTGTTGAGATAGTTGGAGGTGTAGCCTCTGGCGCCGGTCACGTCGCCGCTGAAGGTGATGGCGCCGCGCGGTCCGCCGCTTACCTCCGGCTGCCACTGGTCCATCTGGAAGCGGACCATGTCGAAGCCGAAGCGGAGCTCGTGCGCGCCGCTCATCTGGGTGGCATTGGTGGTGTAGGTGAGCGAGCGCTCGTTGTAGAAATAGGGCTGCCAGCCGGCGGTGTTGCCCCAGGCGGTAAAGCCGGTGTTGATCGAGGGCATGCCGGTGTAGCAGCCGCCGTCCGCCAGGCCCGGGCAGGCGGCCTTCACGCGGTCGGCTCCGGGTCCGGATACGATGGGTTCGTTGGTATTGGGGATGCCCCACACATCGCTGCCGACGTTCTTCCCGTATCCCGGGTACACTCCGAAGTTGTCATGCCGGGTAATGGCAATGGTGCCGTCCAGAAGGAACGTCGGCGAAAACGTCTTGGTGTAGCCGAAAGTCGGGATGTTGACGCCGACGTCGGAGACCTCGGGCGCCCCGGCCCGGCTTAGCCCTGGCCCGCCCAGCTCGCCGAAAGCGAATCTCGAATCGACGGCCGCATCCATCCGGCTGTATTTGCCCCAGATGGACAAGGTGCTGGTCGGGTTCCAGTTGACCTTCAAGTCGTAGTTGTAGCGGTTGAGTTTCTCCGTGCCGGAGCTGAAGTGATTGTTCAGCGTCCCCTGAGATGTGCCGGCCATGTTGGGAAGCGGCGCCATGCCCTGGATCTTCTTGCTGATGGCGTGGATTCGCGCCGCGGGGATCACGTTGCCTGCAAAAGGCTGCCGGTTGGTGCCGTCGGGATTGCCCGTTGTGGGGTCGTGAATCGTGACCGGGAGGCCGCTGAAGGCGCCGTTTCGAATCGTGGCAGTGGGCACCGAATCCGTGGGACGGGTAATTCCGGCGCGTTCCAGGGTGCCTTCGAAGCTGCCGAAGAAGAACAGCTTGTCTTTCACGATTGGGCCGCCCAGCGTGGCTCCGAAAATGTTGAAGATCGACTTGGCCTTGCCGCTGGAAGCCGGAAGAAAGAAGTTGCGGGTCTTCAAACGGTGGTTGTCGTGGTAGTGAAAGGCCGAACCGTGGAACTCGTTGGTGCCGGACTTGGTGGCCACCGTCACCGCCGCACCGCCGGCCATCCCCTGCTCGGCGTCGAAAGAGCCCGTGGTGATGTTCACGGTGCTGATGGACTCCACCGGCGGGACGTAGACCATGTGGTGCGGCAGCCAGATGTATACGTTGGTGGCGCCGTCCACCCTGGCGTTATTGCTGTTGCGCGCTGTGCCGTTGATGTTGGTGGTCAGCGCGCGGCCGGGCGTCGATCCCACGCTGTTCTGGAAATTGGCGGGGGTGGAGCCCGGCACCAGGTCGATCAGGTTCTGGAAGTTGCGGTAAGCAGCCAGCGGCAGATTGCCGACCGCCTGGCTGGTGACCTCGGCGCGAACATCCGACTTGTCCGTTTGCAGCGCCGCCACCACCGCTTCCACGGTGATCTGTTCGGCCACCTGGCCAAGTTCCAGCTTCAGGTCCAGGCGGGTGACCGAGTTGATGCTGATTTCCACATTGGTTTTGGTAAACGTGCGGAAGCCGGTGGCTGTCACCTTGAGCTCGTAGCTGCCGGGCAGCAGATTCGGGGCTGTGTAGCGGCCTTCACCGCTGGTCTTCGCTTCCCGGACCAGCCCGGTGGACCTGCTGGTCAGCGTGATGGCCGCTCCGGAGACGACCGCGCCGCTCTGGTCCTCGACCGTGCCAACGACGGATCCGTAAAGCACCTGGGCCAGCGCCGGCGAAGCGACGAGCGTGGCCAGAAGAAGAAAGCTGAGAATCAGGATAGGGAACGTTCGAAGCATGAGCGACCTCCCGGTTTCAGAACTCAGGCCGCCGACGCCGCGGGACTGCCCCCGGCTTCAGCCTACGAAGGGGGGTCGCTGGGCCGGTTTCCTTCGTTTACTGACGAAATGAGTATATGCCACACCCGTCCCGGTGTCAATACCTGTGCGAGCCACAAACCTGGAACCTTAGCCGGTCACCGCCAACTGCGGCTGATGCGCCCGCCGCTCGGCGCCGGCCAGTTCCTGGATGTGGTGCAAAGAAACGATGGAAGAGGCGGCCACCACGCCGGCATCGGACCCCTGGCTGGCGGCGACCAGCGGCACGTCGAATCTGCGCGCCGCCTCCAAGCCGCTCAGGATGGGCCCGGTCGCCTCGAGCAGGCCTGGACAGTCCCGGATCACCGGACCGGTCAGGATGATGATCTCGGGATCGAAGTTCCAAATCACGCCGACGAGACCGCGGGCCAGGTGCGCGGCAGTCGCCTGGATGACGCCGCGCGCCACTGGATCGCCCTGCTCGTAAGCTCGCCCGATATCGGCCAGCGAGGAATCCGGCGTAAGGACCGTCCCGGCGCCGGCGCCCGAGTCCAGCAGTTCGGCGAGCCGCCGACGGATGGCCGGGCTGGCACAGAAGACCTCCCAGCAGCCGTTCAAACCGCAGGCGCAGCGCGGACTTGCCGAGTCAATCGGGGTATGACCCACTTCGCCGGCGATGGCTCCCGCGCCGCGCAGGATGCGGCCATCGGCCATCACCCCGGCGCCAATCCCCGACCCGAGCTCCAGGCAGACGAAGTTACGGTGTCCCTTCCCTTTCCCCCAGGTGGCCTCGGCCCGCGCCTTGGCCCGGCCGAGATGCTCGACGCGGACGGGCAGCCCCAATCTCTGCTCCACCAGGGCGCGCAACTGGACTTGACGCCAGCCCAGGTTCGCGGCCACGCAGACCAGGCCGGACTTCGAGTCGATGAGGCCCGGGACGGCCACGCCGGCGCCCACCAACGCGCCACGGTCCAGCCCGTTGCGTTCGATCAGCGCGGAAACGCCGCAGGCCGCCAGTTCGACGACCTCGTGGGGCTCGGTGTACCGCGGGTAACTGGCGGAGGCGTGGTCGATCACCCGGGCTGACAGGTCCACCAGCCCGACCTCGCACTCTTCCTGGTCAATGGAAATGCCGACCGTCAGCGCCGTGCGGCGGTTGAAAGCCAGGATGGAAGCCCGCCGGCCCAGGCCCGAGGTGGCTTTTCCTTCCTCGACCAGGATCTGCGCCTCGACGAGTGGTTGCAGAATCCCGGAGACGGTGGCCGGACTAAGAGCGGACCGCCGGGCCAACTCTGCCTGCGAGCTGGGTCCTTCGGTCTGAAGCAGATGCAGGAGCAGCCAAGTGTTGCGGCGACGAAGGTCGCGGCGCCCGGCCTTTAGGGCCGGAGGTGACGGATCAGGGAGCACTCGGTCCAAGAACCGTTTGTTCATTGCCAGAATATACTGTATGATATCCTTAGCTCGCCGGCAAGCTGAGAGTGGGTTGTCGCCGCAGGCGATCTTGTGGGCCTTCCTTACATGCTGCGCATCTGCGGCAAGACAGAGCTCATCCTGGAGGCCATGTTCTCCAGCGGCGCGGGGGCGCTGGAGTTGGACCACCAGACCGACCTGCGTCGCGCCCACCAGATCATCCGGCGGCAAGTCACCTTCACGGGCAACGTCGATCCGGGCGGCGTGCTGGCCCTGGGAACCCCGCAGGTTGTGGAACACAAGACGCGGGAGGTGGTGGAGAGCTACCCCGGCACGCCGCGCTTCATTCTGAACGCCGACTGCGCCCTTCCCGCGCCGCTGCCGCCGGAGAACATAATGGCGATGGTCAGAGTCGCCGGAGGAAGTTGAGAGGAGGAGACCGCATGCAGAAAACATCAGAGTCCCGCGGCCTGTCGCGCCGCCGCGTGCTCCAGGCGGCCATGGCCGCTGCGCCGATCGTGATTCCCGCAGCCGCGCTAAGCAGGGCCGGCCGGTCCGCGCCGAGCGACCGCATCAACCTCGGCATCATCGGCGTCAACGGAATGGGCCGGGCCAATCTCGCCAATTGCGCCAAGTACCCCGACGTGGCGGTTACCGCCATTTGCGACGTCTCGCGGGACCGCCGCGAAAAGGCCCTCGAGCTGCACAAGCACACCGCGCGCGGGCACACCGACTACCGCGAGTTGCTGGCGCGAAAGGACGTGGACGCCGTCATCATCGCTGCGCCGCCCCACTGGCACGCCCTCATGGCCATTGAGGCGGTGAAGGCGGGCAAGGACATCTACCTGCAAAAACCCATGACCCTGTACCCGGCCGAGACGCTGGCGGTGCGCAACGCGGTCAACCGCCACAAGCGAGTGAGCCAGATCGGCACGCAGATCCACGCTCGCGCGAACTACCGTCGCGTGGTGGAGTGGATTCGCTCCGGGAAGCTCGGCAAGATCAGCGTCGCGCGCACATTCAACGTCATGAACCAGGGGGTGAACGGCATCGGGCGCGCGCCCAAGCAGGACCCGCCGGAAGGTCTGGATTGGGAAATGTGGCTGGGTCCCGGCCCGGCAAGGCAGTTCAACGCTCTGCTCTATGCCAACAGTTACAACCACTGTTCTTTCTGGGACTACACCCACGGCTGGACGCCGGGCATGGCGCCCCATATCATCGACCTGCCGATCTGGGCGCTCGACCTCGGCGTGCCCGAGGTCACCAGTTGCGCGGGAGGCCGCTTTGTCATCCAGGACGACGGCGACGGGCCCGACACCCAGGAGGTGATTTGGCACTATCCCAACTTCACCATGACCTGGACGATGAACTGCGCCAGCAGCTTCGCATTCGACTTCGGCCGCGGAAAGCCGGCCCGCCGCCTGGGCATCTACTTTCAAGGCGTAAACGGCACCCTGTTGGCCGACTACAACAGGCATGAGATCGTGCCGGAGGGCGATCTTCTAAGGGACAGGACGCCGCCGCCGGAGTCGATCGCGCCCTCGCCCGGCCACGAACGGGAGTGGCTGGATTCGATCAAGAGTCGCAAGGAAACCAGTTGCAGCGTCAACTACCATTACAGAGTGGACCTAGCCATCACCGTGGCCAGCCTCTCCTACAAGCTGGGCCGCTCGGTGCGGTTTGATCCGAAAACCGAGAAGATCATCGGCGACAAGCAAGCGGCCAGGCTCGCCAGGCCCGTCTATCGGCATCCCTGGAAGTTTCCCTCGGAATATCTGTGAGGCGGTCCCGTAGCGCAGCATGGACCGCGACTACAGGAGCTAAGCGGCAATCTGGTCTCGACACCCTTTCCAAGCCCGGGCCTCACTCCGGGCGCCGCGCCACGGCGATCAGGGACAGGCCGCGGCCGGGCAGCAGCGGGTCGATGCGGCGCCATAGCCAGACCGTCTTGTCGAAGATCTTCAGCGAGAGCTTGTTGATGGACTTGCGGCGCAGCAGCCGGCCGTACAAGGCCCAGGCCAGCGCCCCAATCTTGTTCAACTGGTGGATCTTCTCGCAGCGCAGCCCGGCCTGCCCGAGCAGCTCGCGCAAGTCCTCCGCACGGTAACGGCGCCGGTGACCCAGGGTGCGGTCGATAGGCCCGTAAAGCGCCAGCCCCTGCGGGGTCAGCACAATCGCCCGGCCGCCCGGCTTCAGAACTCCCGCCAGCGCGGCTACGGTCGCGCCCGGGTCCTCCAGATACTCCAGCACGTTCAGGCAGAGCACCGTATCGAAGCCGTTCCCCAGCTCCGCCAGGCCAGCCGGCGCGGCAGGATCCAGCGCCAACACCCGAACGTTGGGGGTACGCAGGAAGCGGTTGGTCAGCGCGTGCAGGTACAGCGGGTCCTTTTCCGCGGCTACGTACTCGTAGCGGCGGCCCATCAGCCGCCCGGCGAAGCTGCCGATGCCCGCGCCGATCTCCAGCACCGTGTCGCCCAGGTGCGGCCGCAACAGGCCCGCCACCCAGTTCAGGTACTGGGGCGTGCCAGTCAGGTTGTTCAGATGCCCGCGGCCGTATGGCTGGGAGTACAGGTCATCGATGGCCCAGAAGCGCAGGATGGTGCCCAAGGCCCGGACGCCGTCCTTCCAGCCGATCTTCTTGCCCTCCTCGTAGGTGCGGCCGTGATAGCTGACAGGCACCTCGTAGATGCGGAACTTCCGTTTGGCGGCTTTGATTGTCAGTTCCGGCTCGATGCCGAACCGGTTCGAGCGGATGGGGATGCTCTTCAACAAGTCGGTGCGGAAGGCCTTGTAGCAGGTCTCCATGTCGGTCAGGTGCAGGTTGGAGAACATGTTGGAGACCAGCGTGAGGCCCAGGTTGATCATGGAATGCCAGAAGGGCAGCACGCGCCGCTGTTCGCCGGCCATGTAGCGCGACCCGAATACCGCGTCGGCGTGCCCGTCCAGCAGGGGCCGCAGCAGGGCCGCGTAGTCGTTGGGGTCGTACTCGAGGTCAGCGTCCTGGATGATGGCGAAATCGCCGGTGGCGTGCTGGACGGCGGTGCGTACCGCGGCGCCCTTCCCCTGGTTGACATCATGACGGATGAGGAGGATCTCCGGGCGCTCCGCGGCCAGGCGGTCCAGGATGGCGGAGGTGCCGTCGGTGGAGTGGTCGTCCACCACGACCAGCTCCCGGTCCATGTTCTCCGGCAGCGGCACGCTGAGCACCTGCGCCAGAGAGCGCTCCACCATGGCGCGCTCGTTGTAAACCGGAATCAGCACCGAGAGTTTCATCCGTTCACCCAGTATAATAGGGGTTACTTCACCGCCGTAGTCGTCGAGGAGGAGTTCTATGAGTCAAGATGCCAGCCGCCGCGAGTTCATCCGCCGTTCCGGCGCGCCCGCGGCCGCCGCGTTGAGTTTCATGATCGCGCCGCCGCAAGCGGTGCGCGGTTCGCAGGCCAGCTCGGCCCTCTCCATCGGCCTGATCGGGTGCGGCAACCGGGGCCTGTACATCAGCGGGCTGGCCGCTAAGAACGAGTTTGCCCGCATCACCGCCATCTGCGACATCTACGAGGACCGGCTCGAGGAGGGCTCCAAGAAGTACTCCGGCGCCCGGCGCTACAAGGACCTCAAGGATCTGCTGGCCAGCGACGTGGATGCGGTCATGATCGCCACGCCGGCGTACCTGCATCCCGAGCACTTCGAGGCCGCCGTGGCCGCGCGCAAGCACATCTTCATGGAGAAGCCCGCGGGGGTGAATCCGGCCGGTTGCCGCCGCGTGATCGCGGCCGCCAAGAAGGCCGATCCCGCCAGGCGCATCACCGTGGATTACCAGCAGCGCTACGGCCAGGACTACCGGCGGGCCTGCGAGGTGGTCCGCTCGGGCGAGCTGGGCGGCATCAAGATGGTGCGCGCCGCCTGGCTGGGCGGCGGCCCCGCCATCAAGACCGGCCATCCAGCCAGCCAGGAGCGCATCCGCAACTGGTTCTTCTACCGCGAGCTGTCGGGCGACATCCTGGTCGAGCAGGACTGCCACAACATCGACGTGGTCAACTGGTTCACCGGCGCCCACCCGGTGCGCGCCACCGGCTACGGCAGCCGGCAGATCCGCAAGTACGGCGACATCTACGACAACCTGGCGGCCACTTTCCAATTCGCCGACGGCGTGGTGTTCAGTTACAGCGCCAACCAGTTCCGCACCCCCGGCTTCCAGGACATCTCCGAGACCTTCATCTGCGAGAACGGCGCGGTGAACGTGTCCCGCCGCGGCTACACCATCTGGCGCGACAAGCAGAAGCCGGAAGAGGCCGTCACCAAGCACGACATCACCCAGGATGCCGTCAACGAATTCATCGAGGGCTGCCGCACGGGTAAGCTCGAAAACGCCGCCTTCTCCGCGGCGGAGAGCACCCTGACGGCGATCATGGCGCTGGAGGCCATGGTGCGCGGCGCCGAGATGACCTGGGAGCGGATCTCGAAAGCCTGAGAGGAGCCTATGCCGAACACCCCTGTCATTCGCGAAACCAACCTGCCGGGAGTGGAGCTGCTGGCACGGGGCAAAGTGCGCGACATTTACGCCCTGGGCGATCGCCTGCTCATCGTGGCCAGCGACCGCCTGTCCGCCTTCGACTACGTGCTGCCCACCGGCATCCCGGACAAGGGCCGGGTGCTGACCCAGCTCACGCTGTTCTGGCTGGACTTCCTGCGCGATGTCGTGCCCACGCACCTCCTCACCGCCAACGCAGACGAATACCCCGACCCGCTGCCGCGCTACCGGGACCAACTGGAGGGCCGCTCCATGCTGGTCAAGCGTGCTCAGATCGTGCCCATCGAGTGCGTGGCGCGCGGATACCTTTCGGGCTCGGGCTGGAAAGACTACCTGCGCACGGGCGGCGTGTGCGGCATCCCGCTACCACCGGGCCTGCGGGAAAGCGACAAGCTGCCCGAGCCAGTCTTCACCCCCGCCACCAAGGCTCAAACCGGTCACGACGAGAACATCTCCTTCGAGGAAGCCGCGGGCGAGGCGGGCACGGAGCTGGCGGCCAGGCTGCGCGACCTGACGCTGGACATCTACCGCCGGGCCGCTGACTACGCCGCCGGCCGGGGGATCATCATCGCGGACACCAAGTTTGAGTTCGGCCTGCTGGACGGAGAGCTGATCCTGGCCGACGAGGTGCTCACCCCGGACTCCTCACGCTTCTGGCCCATGGAGACCTACCGGCCCGGCGGCCCGCAGCCCTCCTACGACAAGCAGTATGTGCGCGACTACCTGGAATCCATCCGCTGGGACAAGCAGCCTCCGGCGCCGCCCCTGCCGCCCGAGGTGACGCTGCGGACCAGCGAGAAATACAAGGACGCCTACCGGGCCTTGACGGGGCAGGAGCTTTAGCTGAATGCTATTCAGTCGCATGTGGGGCGGTCCCCCTGGACCGCCGCCGGCCCCCTGGCCGGCGTTTTCGGTTGCCCGAGGGGCCGACCTGGGGGTCGGCTCGCAGGCCGGGGGCCTGCCCCACGAAAGACGGAGAAGACGGTGAACTGGCTGGATATCGTATTGGGATTGATCCTGCTGCTGTCGGTCATCGGCGGACTGCGCGCGGGGCTGGCCCGGGAAGTCATCAGCCTGGCGGCGCTGGTGGTGGGCATAGTGTGCGGCCTGTGGTTCTACGGCCTGGTGGGAGCGCTTCTGCTGCCCCACCTTAGCTCGAAACAACTGGCCAACGCCATCGGCTTTTTTGTCATCCTGGGCGGCGTGGTGGCCGTCAGCGCGCTGACCTGCTGGCTGGTGGATAAGCTGATCAAGGCCGTGCGGCTGAGCTGGTTGAACCGGCTGCTGGGGGGCGTCTTCGGCCTGTTGCGCGGAGCGTTGATCGGGGCGGTGGTCGTCATGGCTCTGATGGCTTTCAGCGTCAACCCCCCGCCCAACTCGGTGGCCCGCTCGAGGCTGGCCCCGTACGTTGTGGAAGCTGCCCGCGTCATGGCGGGAGTCGCCCCCCACGAGGTGAAAGAGGGCTTCAAGCAGAGCTACGAGAAGGTCAAGGAGCTGTGGGCCGAGGCCAGGAAGAAAGGCATCCGCGGCCTGGGCGGTCAGGAGCTGTAGAACGACACGATGGATCTGTTGATCTTCGACCTGGACGGCACCCTGGTGGACTCCAAGCAGGACTTGGCCAATGCGGTTAACGCCGCGCGTGCTCACCTGGGGCTGGAGCCTATCGACGATGGGCTGATTTCCACCTACGTCGGCGACGGCGCGCCAACCCTGATCCGCCGGGCCATGCCTGCCGGGACCACTGCCGAGGACCTGGCCCGGGCGCTGGAGTACTTTCTCGACTGGTACGGCGCGCACAAGCTGGATTGCACGCGGCCCTACCCGGGCGTGCCCGAGGCGCTGGAACGGCTGGCGCGCGCCGGCGTGCACATGGCCGTGCTGACCAACAAGCCGGTGCGCATCAGCGGCGCCATCCTGGAGGGCCTCGCGCTGCGCCACTACTTCGCCCGCGTCTACGGCGGCAACAGCTTCGAGCAGAAGAAGCCCCACCCGGTGGGAGTCGAGACGCTGCTCGGCGAACTGGGAGTGGCGCGCCAGCGGGCCATGCTCGTGGGCGACAGCGCCGTGGATGTGCGCACCGCGCGCAACGCGCGCGTTCAGGTCTGCGGAGTCACCTATGGATTCCAGCCCGAGAGCCTGGCCGCCGAAGCGCCGGATCTGACCGTGGACAACCTCCTTCAGCTTGCCGACATCATCCTAGGAGCTTCAGCATGAGACACAAACCCGGAGCACGGGTCCCCGTCACGGGCATTTACTGGTGCGACGTGTGCAAGCGTCCGGCCAGTTTTGCCGAGGGGGAGGAATTCCCTCCCTGCCCCAGCCGTTGCGGGCGCTGCATGTGGAAGCTGGTGCGCGAGGCGACGCCGGAGAAGACCGCTCCCTGACGGTCGCGGCTTCCATGAGAAGGCCGGCCGATGTCAAGTCTTTTCATTTGGGCCGGCGGCAGCCGGCCCGGCAGGCGAAGCCTGCCAGCCAAGGCCTGCCATTCCCTCTTCTCAG
>VFZS01000027.1 GCA_016871095.1 Acidobacteriota bacterium | reverse complement strand
ATGAAGAAGGAAGGGACGTTGAGGCGGCGCTGCGAGCACCGACCGGTGCAGTACTTGAATAATGTGTTGGAACAGGATCATCGAGCTATCAAACGACGGGTGAAAGCGAAGCAAGGGTTTCGGGAATTTCAGGCGGCACAACGGACGATCCAAGGGTACGAAGCGATGCACATGATCGGGAAAGGGCAAGCGCGGTGGGTGAGTGGCAACGACGTTCGCCGCCAGAATCGGTTCGTTGATCAGCTGTTCGGACTGGCAGTGTAAACCGCCGCGTTTTGGAACCTCAAAGGAGACGCCCGTCCTGCTCGACGCAGATGCAACACATCCGGCCAAAACCCTGGGGCGCCGCTTGCTGCGGGAGGTCGCCACCATCGTTACGCCGGAAACCCTCCAGGTGGAGTTCCCGGAGCGATCCGGCGGCGGCAGCGGCCGGGCGGCATGCTGAACTGCTTGTGCCTGTCGTGAACCCGATCCGAGCGAAAGAGCGGCTGGGCGCAGACCGTAGCGAGGTGAAAGACTGCCGGGTGTCAGTAGTCAAAACCCTGTGGTCCGGTGTAATCAACAACTTGCGGCCGCCCGGCGGAGGCCCTCTGTGGGGGTGTTGCGCATGCTACAACGTAGGGCTTGTGCTCCAATTCGTCCTTGCTCTCCTGGCTGCCATTCGCGTCTTCTTCCGCAGTCGCCAGGACACCGCCCTGGAGATCCTGGCTCTGCGGCAGCAGGTCGCCGTGCTCAAGCGGAAACGACCCCGTCCCCGGCTGAATCGGCTGGACCGGTTTTTCTGGACTGCCTTGCGCCGCGTCTGGCCCCGTTGGTCCGACGTCCTGGTCATCGTGAAGCCCGAGACCGTCATCGGCTGGCATCGCGCCGGTTTCCGCCTTTACTGGCGTTGGCGATCCCGACCGCAGGGCGGTCGGCCCAAGATCACCACTGAAATCCGGGCGCTCATCCGCCGGATGGCGGAAGAGAATGCCGGTTGGGGTGCTCCCAAGATCCACGGAGAACTCTTGAAACTGGGCTTCGAGGTCTCGGAACGGACCGTGGCCCGGTACCTCCGGAGTGTCCACCGCCGTGGCGACCCGGGCCAACGCTGGTTGACCTTCCTCCAGAACCACCGCGAGGTGATCGTAGCCCTCGACTTCTTCACCGTGCCCACGGTGACCTTCAGGCTGCTCTACTGCTTCTTCGTCATCGAGCACGGCCGCCGCCAGATCCGGCACTTCAACGTCACCCCCTGCCCGACCGCGGAATGGGTGGTGCAGCAGTTGCGGGAGGCGTTTCCGGAGGCGGCTCCGTATCGTTACGTGATCCTCGACCGGGACGCGAAGTTCGATGATGACGTCATCGACTTCCTGCGGGCAACGGGTCTGAAGCCCAAACGAACCAGCGTCCAGGCACCCTGGCAGAATGGCACGGCGGAGCGTTGGGTGGGCAGTTGCCGGCGGGAGATCCTTGACCATGTCATCGCGCTGAACGAGCAGCATCTTCGCCGGCTGATCCGGGACTACGTGAGCTACTACCACCAAGACCGCATTCACGACTCTCTGGAGAAGGACACGCCGAACCGACGACCTGTGGCGCAGAAGCCGTCGCCCCAGGCGACGGTGATATCGAGCCCGCGTCTGGGCGGCCTCCATCATCGGTATTCTTGGCCCCAGGCGGCGTAGAAGCACTCCGCAGCCGTCGTGCACATCCTGAAGGCCCTGGCCAAAATGATCGGCGGCGCTTGCCTGGCCGCAGTGCTGGCCCAGGGAGGCGACCACAAGGTGACCTCAAGAGCATTGTGGCCGGAACCAGCCCGAGCCCTTTCCGTGGGCCCCGCGGGAATCTATCCCCGCCGCCTGCCCATCCCGGGATCATGCTCGCCGCGCGCTCACCGTCACGTAACGTCACTCCACGCTGTGCATCTGGTCTTGGCTACGCACAGCGTCTGCGCCAGCCATGCACGTCAGCCCCGGCGGGCACGTCAGAAGTAGGCGGGCTCGCGCCGCAGCATCCGGCCGCGTCCGGGCTGGCCGACGAAGCGGCCGTCCCTCACCTGCACCCGGCCGCGGACCGTGACCACCGACGGGCGGCCTGCGACGGGGAAGCCTTCAAACGGGTTGTAGTCGCTATTGCAAAGCTGGGAGCGGGCGCTGACGACGCCGCGCCACTGGGGGTCGTAGACCACCAGGTCGGCGTCCGAGCCCACCGCAATCGTGCCCTTGCGCGGGAACAGTCCGAACAGCCGGGCCGGCCGGGTGCTCGCGGCGTCGACGAAGCGATGGAGGTCGAGCCGGCCGCGCTCGACGCCGTATGTCCACAACAGGTTGACGCGGTCCTCGATCCCGGCGAGGCCGTTGGGAATCAGGGGGAACGCATCCGCGCCGCGCAACTTCTGCGCGGTGTCGAGCGGACAGTGGTCGGTGGCCACGGTGTCGATCAGGCCCTGCGCCAGCGCGTCCCACAGCGGCTTCTGGTTGCGGCGGTCGCGCAGCGGCGGGGACATGATGTACTTCATGCCGTCGACGCCCGGGCGTTCGGCGTAAGCGCGGTCGAGCAGCAGGTGCGGTACGACCGCCTCGATCCAGAGCCGCACCCCGCGCGACCTGGCCGCCACGGCGCGCTCGAGCGCCGACTCGCACGACACGTGCGCAACGCAGCCGGCCGCGCCCGTCGCTTCCAGGAAGGTGGCGAAGCGGTTCGTCCCCTCGGCCTCCACCACCTCCGGGCGGCTGGGTTCGTGCCATTCCGGCCCCGTCCGGCCGAGCGCGAGCAGTTCCTGTTGCCGGTGTTCGACGATCACGGCGTTCTCGCAGTGCCCCACCGTGATCGCGCCCAGCCGCTTGGCGAGGCGCAGGATGCGGTACAACTCGCCGTCGTCCACCCCCGACGAGCCCTGGTAGGCGAGGTAGATCTTGAAGGACGCCGTGCCGTCGGCGACAATCTCGCCGAGTTGCGCATCGGTCGCCGCGTCGTGGCGGGTCACGGACATGTGGAAGGCGTAGTCGCAGGCGCTGTTCCCCGCAGCCTTGGTCTTCCAAAGCTGATAGGCGGCCGGCGCGTCGTCGTTGCGGGTGGGGCAGCACATCTCGATGTACGTCGTCGTGCCACCGACCAGCGCGGCCACGCTGGCAGTGGCGTGCGTATCCTTGGCGCAGGTCCCCATGAACGGCAGGTGAACATGGACGTGCGGATCGATGAAGCCGGGGAAGATCAGCTTGCCCGTGGCGTCCACCACCTCGGCATCGGGCGGGGCGTCGAGGCCGGCACCGATGCGTGTGACGGTCTCGCCCTCTGCGTAGAGGTCGGCGCGGTAGCGCGCATCCGCGGTGACGATCGTCCCGTGACGAATCAACAGTCCCATGCGGCCCTCACCCGGCACAGCTTCTGGTCAATCCTCGCGATGGCTTCGTACTCGGTGTCCCAGAACGACTGCGACTTCATCTTCTCCAGGTAGGGGAGCGTATACCCGAAGCCGGTCCACACCTGCTCCTTGTAGGCAAAGAGCCGCCGCTTCTCGGCCAGCGGCCGCACGTCGAGCACGTCCGCCGCATCGAACCCGCGGAAGATCCGCGCAAAAGCGGCGTCCACCGTGGCGTCGTCGAGCGCGCCCAGCCGCTGCTCGCGGTTGGCCAGCACCGACCGGTAGCGGTCGAAGCCGTCGGTGGCGATGGTCACCACGTTGTCGCCCCGCCCGAGCCCCAGGCGCCCCGCTGTGCGGATGGCCCCGAGGATGTTGCACAGTCCCGAGACGCCGAACAGGCCGGCCAGCCGGTGGAGCGCGCCCGGCGCCAGGCCGAGAAGCCGCTCCAGCGCGGCCGGGCGGCGTTCGATCAGCTCCAGGCCGAGCACGCAATCCTCGTCGTGGATCCGCATCACGTAGTCGGTGGCGAGCACGTTGTGGATCAGGGTCACCATCTTGTCGCCGATGCCTTCGATGCGGTGCGTGCCGCGGCCGTTGTTGAACAGCGTGGAGCACTCGCGCGGCTCCAGCGCGCAGATAGCGCAGTCCGGGAAGCACGCCTTGATCTCGTCGCCGGCGGCCAGCGTGCCGGCCGATCCGGGCGCGGAGACGAACGCCGCCACCCTCCCGTTGCCGTAACCGGCCGCCGCCTCCAGCGCGCTCCGTCCGGTGACGTAGCGATGGAAGCGGTAATTGGGCAGCAGCTCGAACTGTGCCAGCACCTTGTTGCGCGGGTCCCGCTTGTACTGCTCAGTGCGCTCCAGCACCAGGATGACGTCGCTCTCCGAGCCGGGCGTCAGGTCGAGCGTGCCTCCGTAGCGGCGTATGCGCTCGTACCGCTCCGCGCTCATCTCCTCCGGCATGATCACTACCGCCGGATAGCCCTTCAGCTTGGCCACGTACGCGGTGCCGATCCCGAAGTTGCCGGTGGAGGGGCCGATCACGGTGTTCACCGCGGGGTCGATCTCGCCGGCCAGCTCGCCCTCCATCAGGGTCGCGTAGGCGGGTCCCACCTTGTGGCTGCCGGAGGGAAAGAAGCAGCCGGTCATCACCACGATGTTCGCTTCCACGCCGGTCAGCTCGCGCGGCAGCACCACGTGGCGGATGTGCCCCTCGGGGGCACGCCAGGAGATGCAGAACAGATTGCGCGGGTCGAGCTCGCCCTCCAGCTCCGGCAGGGCGGCGGGGTTGAGCATCTCGGCGTAGGTGGGGCCGGCGATCGGTTTGCCCATGGTCTCAGATTCTCTCCCATAAGGACCGCGCGCGGGCGGCGGCCTTCGCGGAGAGCGCGCGTTCGTTCACCGTTACGCATTGCTTCTCGCGCACCACCGGCCGTCCGTTCACCCACAGCGAGTCGACGGTCGCGTTGGCGATGCCGAACAGCAGGTGTCCGAACAGGTTGTCCGCGGTAAGGGTGGTGGGTGGATGGTAGTCCACCAGGATCAGGTCCGCGCGGGCGCCGGTCTCGATGCGGCCGATCTCGAGCCCCCATACCTTGCGCGCGATGGCGCGGTTGTTCAGCAACGCGGCGTACGCCTCGGGGGCGCCCACGCGCGGATCGCGGCGGCGCAGCCTCTGCACATGGAGCGCGGTCTTGAACTCGTCCCACAGCCGCGGCGTGTAGCCGTCCGTGCCCAGCCCGGTGAGCACGCCGGCGCGCATCATCTCCACCAGCTTCGCCGCCCCGACGGCGTTGCCGCAGTTCGACTGCGGATTGTGGACCACGTTGACGCCCTCGCGCGCCAGCAGCGCCAGGTCGGCGGCCGAGACGTGGACGCAGTGCGCGGCCACGCAGCGCGGCCCCAGGATCTCCGCCTCCAGCAGCCGCCGCACCGTGGAGCGATAGCCGAGGCGGCGGGCGTGCTGGCCGTCGCAGCGGTCCTCGGCCACGTGCAGGTGGAAGCCCGCGCCCAGCGATTGGTTCGCCTCCACCGCCTGGCGCAGGGTGCGATCGGAGAGCGTGAACGAGGCGTGCAGTCCGAAGCAGCCGGAGACCAGCGAGCCGCCCGAGCCGCGCACGCGCTCCAGGCAGCGGACGTTCTCCGCGATGCCGCGGCGGGCCTCGGCGGCTCCGTTGCGGTCGGACGTCTCGTAGCACAGGGCGCCGCGCAGCCCGGCCTCGCGGAAAGCCTGCTCGATGCGGTCCAGACTGCCCGGGCAGGCGTTGGGGCTCGAGTGGTGGTCGATGAGCGTCCCCACCCCGCACTTGGCGGAATCGACCAGCCCGATGAGCGCGCTGTAATAGACGTCCTCTTCGTCGAGCGCGCGGTCGAGCCGCCACCACAGCTTACGCAGGATCTCGGGGAAGTTCGCCGGGGCGCGGCCGGGGAGCGCCAGGCCGCGCGCCAGCGTGCTGTAGAGGTGGGTGTGGCAGTTGATCAGCGCGGGCATGAGCAGCCGTCCACCCGCGTCGAGGGTCTCCGCCCCAGGGGGCGGCGGGCCCTCGGTGACAGCGCCGATGCTGCCGTCGTCCCTCATCTCCACCGCGCCCGAATCGAGCACGCGGTTGCCGCCGTCGAAGGTCAGGATGCGTGCGTTGGCGACGATCATAGCGTGATCCGCGTGCCTCCCTGGCCGGCCAGCGCCGCGCCGGCGCATTCGGGCGAAGTGATGATGCACTCGCTGCCGCCGCGCTCGACGAACCCGGCCGCGGCCTCGATCTTCGGCCCCATGGAGCCCGGCGGGAACTCCCCGCCGGCGAGCAGCGCGCGGGCCTCGGCGGCGCTCAACCGGTCGAGCCAGCGCTGCTCCGGCTGTCCGAACCGCACCGCCACTTGCGGCACCGAGGTGAGGATGAGGAGGCTCGCGGCGCCGATGCGGGTGGCCAGCAGGCTCGACGCCGGGTCCTTGTCGATGACGCCTTCCACTCCCACCAGCCGGCCGCCGTCCCAGGCCACCGGGATCCCGCCGCCGCCGCAAGCGATCACCACTACTCCCGCTTCGATCAGGCAGGAGATAGCGCGCGCCTCCAGCACCTCGAGGGGGCGCGGCGACGGCACCACGCGCCGGAAGCGTCCGGGCGAGACCTCGCGCAGCAGCCAGGCCGGCTCGGTGACGCGCAGCTCGGCCGCCCGCTCCGCGTCGTAGAACGAGCCGATGTACTTGGATGGCGCGGCGAAGCCGGGGTCGTGACGGTCCACCAGCACCTGGGTGACGAGCGTGACCACGTCGCGGTGGATCCCCTCGCGGCGGAACAGCTCGCAGGCCAGGCGCTGGATCATGTACCCCATGCCGCCCTGCACGTCGGCGTCGCAGGTGTCGAGCGGCAGGGTCGGCACGCGCCGCCCGCCCTCCTCCACCCGGATGAGCACGTTGCCGATCTGCGGGCCGCTGCCGTGCGTGATGACGAGGGCGCGGCCGCCGGCCAGCAGCGGCTTCAACTGCTCCAGCGTCTCGGCGGTGTGGGCGAACTGCTGCGGAATCGTTCCCGCCTCACCGGAGCGCGTGATGGCGTTGCCGCCGAGCGCGATGACGATGGCGCCAGGCATGGCGGCTACTCCGTTTCGTACGGGATTTCCTGCCCGGCCATGGTCAAGGCCATCACCGCCTTGCACGTGTGCAGGCGATTCTCGGCCTCGTCGTAGACCACGGAGTTGGGCCCGTCGATGACCTCGTCGGTCACCTCATTGCCGCGGTCGGCGGGCAGCGGATGCATGTAGAGCGCTTCGGGCTTGCCCCGCTTCATCATCTCCGCGTCGCAGATCCAGTGTCTGTACTGGGTCGCGATGCGGAGCGACTCCTGCGGATTGGCGCCCATCGTGTCCAGGCATCCCCAGCTCTTGGGGATGACTACGTCGGCGTCGCGGAAGGCGTCGTCCATGGTGTCGCAGACTTCGAACTTCACGCCGGCGCGGCTTGCGTTCTCCCGGGCGGCGGCCATCGTCTCCGGCATCAGCCTGTATTCGGGCGGATGGGCCAGCACCACGTCCAGGCCGAAGCGCGGCAGCAGCATGATCAGGCCCTGCGGCACCGAGAGCGGCTTGGCGTAGCTGGGCGCGTAGGCCCAACTCACCGCCACCTTGCGTCCGCGCAGGTTGCGGCCCAGTTTCTCCCGGATGGTCATCAGGTCGGCCAGGGTCTGGCACGGATGATCCACGTCGCACTGCATGTTGATCACCGGCACGTCCGCCCACCGCGCCACCTCGCGCATGTACCGGTTGCCCTCGCCCGGGATCAGGTCGTGCCGGATGGCGATGGCGTGCCCGTAGCGGGAGAGAATCGATCCGGTGTCCTTCGCGCTCTCGCCGTGCGAGATCTGCATCGCCTCCGCAGTGAGGAAATGGGCGTGCCCGCCGAGCTGCGTGATGCCGGCCTCGAAGGAGTTGCGCGTGCGCGTGCTCTTGTCGAAGAACATCAGGAAGATGGTCAGGTCCGGCAGATAGCGGTGCGGGATGCGCCCGCGGAACTTCCGCTTCAGGTCGGCGGAGACGGCGAGCAGGGTCTCGATCTGGTCTTCCGTCCACTCCTCGGTGGTGATGTAGTCCTTGCCTTTGAACCACGCCGTTTTAGCCGTCAACTGTGGCCTCCTCAAACCCGGTGACATTCGCGTAGTGGACGCGTCCCGCCCCGCCCGCCGCTTCGAGCAGCAGTTTCAGCTCGACGTACGGCCGCAAGTCCACCGTCCGGGCCGCCTCGCGCGGCGTCCAGTCGAGCACCGCTCCGGTGGCGGTCTCGATCTCGACCTCCACGGCGCCGTCCGAGAAGCGCGCGCGCCCTCCGTCGAGTGTCAGCACGTAGCTGCCGCCGCCGAACGCGCCGCGGATGGTGCGCCTGCCGCCCTCGAACTCCATGTAGAACCCGTTGCCGCGGGCGTCCCTCCGCCAGCTTTCGAGCGATCCGAAGAAGCGTGGCTTCTCGAGGTACGGGCCGCCGTCCTCCGGGCAGAAGTTGTCGCAATGGCCGCACTCGTTGCAGGCGTCCGCGTAGTTGGCGAACTGATGGGCTTTGCGAGCCGGGATCACCCCGCCCGGGATCCGCCCCGCGCCCGCGGGAGTAAGCTCGACGTTGTCGTACGCGACGTCGCCAGCCTGAGTGGTCTCGTAGACGAAGTTGGCGTCGTTCGGGCACACCGGCACGCACTTGTCGCAGGCGATGCAGTCGTAGAGCCAGAGCTTCGAGCCGATCTTGCGCGGTACGGCCTGGTTGCGCTCATAGGTGTAGCGCGGATGGGCGGTCGCCTCGGCCACCACCAGCGGGGTGTTGAGCAGCCCGGCGGCATCCACCAGCTTCTGTTCCAGGCCGGGGACCGGGAGGGCGGCGCACACCCGGTCGAGCGGCTGCGGCGGCTGCGCCGCCCACTCCCGCAGGCTCGCCGGCACAGGCTCGCCCAGCCCGGCGAAGACCTGTTCGATGGCCGCGCCGGCGTTGCCCTTGGCGCGCAGCACATAGTCCGGGATCCGCGCCAGGCCGAGGTCGCGCATACGCCCGGCCAGCCGCTCCAGGTAGCGCGGCAGCCGTGCGTAACCGCCCGGCCGCAGCAGGTCCGTGCACGTCGTCACGGGGACCAGGTTCATCGCCACCACGCTGGCGACGTTGTTCGCATCCAGGCCCGCCGAGAACGAGACCGGCACGGGGTGCCCCAGCCGCGCCCGGAACTTCCCCAGCAGGTTCAGGGTCAGAACATGCAGCGGCGCGCCTGACATGTACATTAGCTCATCGGAGAAAAACGAGCGGTGATTGCGCACCACCAGCGTGTTGCTGAACTTCACCGAAAGCTGCCGCCCGCAGGCCCGCGCCTTGCGGTCGAGCAGCGGGATCAGGTGGAGTGCCTCGTCGAACTGGAGATCGTTGGCGAAGGCCGGCGGCGAAAGCTGAATCTCGCGATAGCCGAGCACGTCATGGAGTAGATGCTCCACCTCGGCCTGGCCGAGCAGCGTCGGGTTCATCTTGACGCAGACGTGCAGCCCCATCTCCTCCAGCAGGTACGTGACGATGCCCTCGATCTCGCCCGCCGGGCAGCCGTGGAAGGTGGAGAGCGTCACGGTGTCGCTGAGGCGCGCCGGAAACGGCAGGTCGCGGAAGCGCCGGAACTCGCCGCCCAGGCCGCCGCGCAGTTCGTCCACGATCGCCGAGGCGTCCTTCATCGCCGCGATCCACTGCCGCACGCGCGGCGAGCGCAGCCCTTCCAGGTTGTACCCCACGCTCATGTCGAAGATGGCCGGCTCCGGCAGCGGCGCGCCCAGCAGCCCGGAGTGTTGCAGGATCGCGATCAGCATGGCGGCCGTCGCGTACTCGCGCGCCGACTGCTCCAGCCTCAGCTCCTGCGACCACTCGACGTTGTACCCGACGCCCGTGACATCGATGCACGGGCGCGAGATCTTCAGCTCGTCGAGCACCTGCACCGTCTTCAACTCGATGATGCGCGCGCCGGCCAGCCAAGAGAGCGCGATGTTCTGCGCCAGTTGCGTGTGCGGTCCGGCCGCCGGGCCGAGCGGCGTGGCGGCGCGGTGGCCGTTGGATTCCACCGCGAAGTCGATCCCCTCGATGCCGCGGAAGATGCGGGCGGCAGGGAGGTCGAAGAGCTTGGCTTCCCGGCGGTACTCCAGGAAGGCGCGCTTCAGCAGCACCGGCAGCGGGATGGGGATCAGTTCAGCCATGCCTCTCGACCGTGGCCAGGTAAACCAGCGGGAAGGCCGCGTAGAAACGCGCCGCCTCCACCAGGTCGCGGATGGGGACGCGCTCATTGACGCTGTGGGCCACCTCTTCCAAGCCCGGCCCGAACCCGATGGTAGGCACCCCCATCAGCCCCATCGACGCGACGCCGTTGGTGCTGAATGTCCACTTACCGATCTCCGGGGCCGCGCCGTTGATCGACTCGTACGCCGCCACCGCGGCCCGCACCAGCGGATGGCTCTCTTCCAGCACCCACGTCGGGTAGTACTTGTCCATGCCGTAGCGCAGGCCGGTGTAGCTCGGCTCCTGGTAGCGCGGCACTTCGATTTCGGCCCCCGCCGCTCCGGGCAGCGCGCGGACCTCGGCCACCGCGCTCGCGCGCGTCTCGCCCGCCGTCAGCCGCCGGTCCAGGTGCAGCGAGCAGGCCCCCGGCACCGCGCACAGCGAGGGCGAGAGCGACCGCACCTCGGTCACCGCGATGGTGCCCTTGCCCAGGAAGGGGTCGGAGGGCAGGCGCCGGTTCAGCGCCTCGATCTCGAGGATCAGCGGCGCCGCGCGGTACACCGGGTTGTCGCCGCGCTCCGGCGCGCTGGCGTGGCACGAGCGGCCGCGCAGATGGACTTTGATCTCCACCCGCCCGCGATGCCCGCGGTAGACGCGCAGGTTGGTGGCCTCGGTCAGCACCACGCAGTCCGGCCGGATGCCGTCTTCATTCAGGATGTAGAGCCAGCTCAGCCCGTCGCAGTCCTCCTCCTGCACCGAGCCAACAATCCGGAGCGTGTAGTCGCCGCCGAGTCCAAGCTCCTTGATCAGCTTGCCGGCGTAGACCATGCTGGCCATGCCGGCGCGCTGGTCGGCCGAGCCGCGCCCGTAGACGTAGCCGTCCTCCACCTTGCCACGGTACGGATCCCAGGCCCACTCCTTCGGATCGCCCACTCCGACGGTGTCGGTGTGGGCGTCCATCATGATGACGGTCCGGCCGGAGCCGATGCGCCCCAGCAGATTGCCCATCGGATCGACGCGCGTCTCGTCGAAGCCCACCCGCTCCATCTCCTGGCGGATGCGGGCGATGATGGCGCCCTCGCCGCAGCTCTCGCCGGGGATGGCGACCATGTCGCGCAGAAAGGCGACCAAGTCCGCTTCGCAGGCCCGGGCCGCGGAATTGAATCGTGCGAGATCGGGGATCGTCATCTGGTCACGGCGGCAGGCTGCTCCTGCCGGTTCTTTTCGCGCCAGGCCCGCAGCACGTCCTCGGGCCGGATCGGCAACTTGCGGAAGCGGATGCCGATTGCGTGGAAGATGGCGTTGGCCACCGCGGGGGTGGGTCCGTTGATGGCCACCTCGCCGATCGACTTGGCGCCGTAGGGCCCCAGTGGCTCCTCGGTGGGCACCAGGATGGTGGTCAGCTTCGGCATGTCGTTGGCCGCCAGGATCTTGTAATCGAGGAAGTTGGGGTTGCGCATCACGCCCTGGCCGTCGATCGCCATCTCCTCGTAGAGCCCGTAGCCGATGCCCTGCGCCACCGCGCCCTCCACCTGTCCCTCGGCCAGCGCGGGATTGAGCGCCACCCCGCAGTCGATGGCGGTCGCCAGGTGCAGCACGCGGACCTGTCCGGTATCCGTGTCCACCTCCACCTCGGCGAACTGGGCGCAGAAGGGCGGCGGGCTGTCGGTGATGAAGTGCGAGGCGTGGTCCATCACCTGCATCTTCTCCTTGTAGGTGGCGCGCCGGGCGAGGTCCTGCATCGAGATGCACTTGCCGCTGCCATCCGCGGCCGAGACCGTGTTGTCGCGGCAGACCACCGCTTCCGGCGCCACCTCCAGGAACTTGGCGCCCAGCGCCACGATCTGCGCGCGCACCTTTTCAGCCGCCTTCTTCACCGCGCCGCCCGAGATGATTGTGGTGCTGGAGGCGTAAGCGCCGACGTCGAACGGCGTGGTGTCGGTGTCGCCCGAGGTGACCAGGATCTTGTCCAGCGTCACGCCCAGGGTCTCGGCGGCGATCTGCGCCATCACGGTGTCGGCCCCGGCGCCCACGTCGGAGGCGCCGCTCATCACGTGGAACGAGCCGTCCTCATTCATCCGGATCAGCGCCGCGCCCCAGTCGATGCCGGCGATGCTGCTGCCCTGCATGGAGCACGCCACGCCCACGCCGCGCCGCAGATGGCCGTCCCGGGCCGGCGGCGCCTGGCGCTTCTCTTGCCAGCCGATGGCCGCCGCGCCCTCCTCCAGGCATTGCGGCATCCCGCAACTGCGGATGGTGCGGGCCAGTCCCTTGCGCCCCTCGCCGAGTTGGGCCGAGAGCTCGTCCAGGTCGCCCAGCCGGATCAGATTGCGGCGGCGGAACTCGATCGGGTCGAGCCCCAGGTCGTGCGCGATCTCGTCCACCACACTCTCCTGCGCGAAGAAGCCCTGCGGGCAGCCGTAGCCGCGGAAGGCTCCCGCCACCGGCATGTTGGTGTAAACCACGTGGCACTCAAAGCGCATGTTGGGCGTGCGGTAGAGCGGCAGCACCTTGCTGCCGGTATTGCCCTGCACGGTCAGCGCGTGGCTGCCGTAAGCGCCGGTGGTGGCCAGCACCTTCAGCGAACTGGCGGTGATGGAGCCGTCACGCTTCACCCCCATCTTCATGCGCAGCACCTGCGGATGGCGGCTGCGCGCCATGAAAAACTCCTCGGCCCGCGTGTACTCGATCTTTACCGGACGGCGCGTGGCCAGAGTCAGGGCGCCGCAGATGTCCTCCAGCAGCAGCTCCTGCTTGCCGCCGAAGCCGCCACCGATGCGCGGCTTGATCACGTGCACGCGCTGCACCGGGATTTGCAGGATCATTGCCACCTGGCGCCGGGCGTGGAACGGCACCTGCGTGCTGGAGAGGATCGTCAGCCGGTCGTCCGGGTCGAGCCAGCTCGCGGTGACGTGCGGCTCGATCGGGCAGTGCTGCTGGCGGTGGGTGCGGAACTCGCGCTCGCAGACGAAGTCGGCCTCGCGGAAACCCGCCTCCACGTCGCCCAGTTCCTTAAGGATGTAGCCGGCCAGGTTGTGGCGGGCATCGTGGATGCCTTTGGCGTCGGGCTCGTCGTGGATCACCGCCACGCCCTCGGCCATCGCCTGCTCCATGTCGAGCACGGCGGGCAGGTTCTCGTAGTCGACCTCGATCAGGCGCACCGCCTCCTCGGCGATGGCGCGCGTGTCGGCCGCCACCGCGGCCACCCGGTCGCCCACGAACCGCACCTTGGAATCGAGCAGGAAGGTGTCGTAAGGCGAGGGCTCGGGCCAGGCCTGTCCGGCGGTGGTGTGGGGCACCCGCGGCACATCCTGCCAGGTGAGCACGGCCCGCACCCCGGGCAGCGCCTTGGCCCGGCTGGTGTCGATGGAGCGGATGCGGGCGTGCGCCCGCGAGCTGGCGAGGATCTTGCCCACCAGCATTCCGGGCACGGGGAAGTCGTCCGTGAACGCAGGACGGCCCGCGGCGAGCTTGGCGCCGTCCAGTTTGCCGAGGCTCCGGCCGACGATCGGGTCCTCCGGCTTCATCGCGCGCCTCCTTTCGCCCGCGCCGCAGCCAGCACCGCTTCCACCGGCTTGACGTACCCGGTGCAGCGGCAGAGATTGCCGGCCAGCGCCTCGCGCACTTCGGCCTCGCTCGGATCGGGCCGCTCGTCGAGCAGCGCCTTGGCGCTCAGGATCATGCCGGGCGCGCAGTAGCCGCACTGCACGGCGGCATGTTCGACAAACGCCTCCTGCAGCGGGTCGAGCTTGCCGTCCGGGCTGAGCCCCTCGATGGTGACGACCTCGCGTCCATCCGCCTGTGCGGCGAAGGTGAGGCAGGCCAGCACCGCCTTGCCGTCCAGCAGGATGGTGCAGGCCCCGCATTCGCCGGACTCGCAGCCGCGCTTGACCCCGCCGTAGCCCTCGCGGCGCAGCACGTCCAGCAGCAGGTCGCCGGGTGCGACACGCCAGCGGCGGGCCGCGCCGTTGACCGTCACGTCAATCTCGATCGCGCTCATCACGCACACCCCGCTTCCCGCGCGCATTCCCGCAGCGCCCTGCGGGTGAACACGCCCGCCATCTCGCGGCGGTAATCGGCGCTGGCCCGCACGTCGTCGATAGGACGCACCTCGCGCGCCACCGTCTCCGCGGCCTCGCCCAGCAGCTCGGGAGTCAGCGTCCGTCCGAGCAGCAGGCCTTCGGCGCCCGCGGCCCGCATCGGCACCGGCGCCACCGCGCCCAGCGCGAGGCGCGCCCACAGCACGCGCCCGTCGCCGTCCAGGCCGAGCCCGGCCGCCACGTTCACCAGCGAGATGTCGCAGCAGGTGCGCCCCAGTTTCTGGAAAGACCAGCCCGCGCGCCCGGCCTGCGGTGGCGGCGGGATGGCCGCTTCGATGAGCAACGCGCCGCGAGCGCGCTCGCCGGCGTAGAACTCCGTCAGCGGAACGCTCCGCCGACCCGCGGAGTCCTCCAGCCCCACCCTCGCCTCCATCGCCAGTAGCGGCGTGGCGAGATCGGCCGCCGGCGATCCGTTGGCCAGGCTGCCGCCCAACGTGGCCATGTTGCGGATCTGCACCGACCCGCAAGTCGCGGCGGCCCGGGCCAGGATGCCGCCGGCCCACTCGCGCACCAGCGGCGCGCGCGCGATCGCGTTCATGGTGGCGGTGGCGCCGATGACGCACTCATCGCCGCGTGGCTCGATGTAGTCGAGCCCCATCCGGGTCACGTCGATGAGCGCCCGGATGGAACGGTCGCCCTGGACGATGAGATCGGTCCCGCCCGCCACGTAGCGGCCCGCGGGGCCGTTCTCTTGCAGTAGAAGTACCGCTTCGTGGGCCGTCGCCGGCCGGTGGAACACCTCGATGTGATCGAACATAGCGCGAAACCTCCGTTCGAGTTAACGGCGCGATATTCCGATTCCGGTCCTGAATTGTAGCAGAGGGGGAAGGGGGACGGCGCGTCTTCAATGGGGTGGTGGCCGCGGGATCGGTTCCACGCCTCGTCAAATCACCCTCAGCCCCGTCAATCGCTCTGCCGTGCGGCGGTGCCGCGCGACGACCGGCTCAATCGCCACCGTTCGCAGGACCCCGTCCTCGACCACCACGCGCCCCTCGACGACCAGCGTGGAAACCCGCTCCGGCGCGCACAGCAGCAGGGCCGCGACCGCGTCCCCGGCGCCGCTGTAGCCGATGGCGCGCAGATCGAACAGCGCCAGGTCGGCGCGCCGGCCGGGCTCGAGCGAGCCGATGTCGTCCCGCCCCAGGCAGCGCGCGCCCTCCACCGTCGCCAGGCGCAGCGCGTCCCGCACCTTCATCGCCGCCGCCCCGCCGGCCACCCGCGCCACCAGCAGCGCCTGCCGCGCCTCCGCCAGCATGTGGGAACTGTCGTTCGATGCGCTGCCGTCCACCGCCAGGCCGACCGGGCATCCCGCCGCACGGAGCCGCAACACCGGCGCGATGCCCGACCCCAGCCGCATGTTCGAGCTCGGGCAGTGCGCGATCCCCACCCCGGCCCGCCCCAGGCGGGCGATCTCTTCGTCGTTGAAGTAGATGCCGTGCGCCAGCCAGGTCGAGCCCCCGACCCAGCCCACGTCGCTCAGCAGATCCAGCGGACGGCGGCCGAAACGGACCAGGCAGTACGCCTCTTCCTCGCGCGTCTCGGCCAGGTGGGTGTGCAGCCGCACGCCGTGGCGAGCCGCCATCTCCGCGGTGCGGCGCATCAGGTCCGGAGAGACGGAGAAAGGCGAGCACGGCGCGAGCGCCAACCGCACCATCGCTCCAGGCCGCCGATCGTGGTAGCGGTTGACCAGGCGCTCGCAGTCGGCCAGGATGACGTCCTCATTCTGCACCACCGAGTCCGGCGGCAGGCCGCCTTGGCTCTCCCCCACGCTCATGCTGCCGCGGGTGGGATGGAAGCGCATCCACAGCGCCGCGGCCGCCTCCACCTGCGCCTCGATCAGCCCCTCGCGCCCGCGCGGGAACACGTAGTGGTGATCGGTGGTGGTGGTGCAGCCGGAGAGCATCAGCTCCGCCATCCCGAGGGTGGAGGAGATGTGCACCGCCTCCGCGTCGAGTCGCGCCCACACCGGATAGAGCGCGCGCAGCCAGTCGAACAACTCCGCGTCCACGCCGCCCGGATAGGCGCGGGTGAGCGTCTGGTAGAGGTGATGGTGGGTGTTGACCAGCCCGGGCAGCGCGACGGCATACGGCGCGCGAATGGTGCGATCGGGACGGAGCGTCTCCGGCGGCTCCTGCCCCACCGCGCGGATCTCCCCGTCCTCCGCATAGACGTACCCGCCGCGCAGGATGGTGCCAGCCGGGTCCATCGTCAGCAGCGTGTGGATGTCGCGAATCAGCAGCGAAGCCGCGCTCATCCCGCCAGTCCCTCCTTGGCCAGGAGATCGTCGAGACCCGTGCCGTCCGGCGGCACCGTGTAGGGCTCGCCCACGGCCGCCAGCGCCGAGCGTACGTCCTTGAGGCCGTTGCCGGTGATCACCGCCAGCACCGAGGCGCCGGCGTCGACAACGCCCTCCGCCACGGCGCGGCGCACGCCCGCCAGCGCCGCGGCAGCTGCGGGCTCGGCGAAGACCCCCGCCAGCCGGCCGGTGTAGCCCATCGCGTCCAGGATCTCGCGGTCGCTGACGTTGATCATCTCGCCACCGGACTCGGTCACCGCCGCCACCGCCTTGCGCCAGTTACGCGGCACCCCCACCGCGATGCTGTCGGCGATGGTATCGGGATCCACCGGCGCCAGCTCGGCGCGGTTGCGGAACGCCGCCGTCACGGGGGCGGCGCCTTCGGCCTGCACCCCCAGCATCCTCGGCGTGCGGTCGATGAGCCCGATGGCCTGCAACTCGCGGATGCCCTTCCAGGCGCCCGCGATGGTGCAGCCGTCGCCCACCGAGACCGCCACCCAGTCCGGCAGGCGCCAGCCGAGCTGCTCGCAGAGCTCCATCCCGACGGTCTTCTTGCCTTCCAGCAAGTACGGATTGATGGCGCAGTTGCGGTTGTACCAGCCGTGGCGCTCGCAGGAGCGCTGGCAGAGCTGGAAGGCGTCCTCGTAGCTCCCCTGGACGCGCAGCACGGTGGCGCCGAAAACGAGCAGTTGGGCCAGCTTGGGTTCGGGGGCGCGGCGCGGCACGAAGATCACGCTGCGCAGCCCGAGCGACGCGGACATCCCGGCCAGCGACGAGGCGGCGTTGCCGGTGCTGGCGCAGGCGATGATCGGCTTGCCCTGCTCGCTCGCCTTCACTACGCCGACCGCGCTCGCCCGGTCCTTGAGCGAGCCAGTGGGATTGCGCCCGTCGTCCTTGAGGTGGAGCGCTCGCACGCCCACATGCCGCGCCAGCCGCGGGGCCGGCACGATCGGGGTCCACCCTACGGTGAGGGCCGGCAGGGGGGAGCCGGCCGCGATGGGAAGCAGTTCGCGGTAGCGCCAGTGGTCGTGGGGACGGGCGGCCAGCGCCTCGCGCGTCAGGCTCCGGGCGACGGCCGGGTAGTCGTAGCGCACGTCGAGCAGCCCGGCGGGGCCGCAGGCCGGGCAGGTGTATGCGACGTCGACCGGGTGCTCCGCGCCGCACAGGACGCATTGGAGGCCGCGCACGAAGTCCATGGTGGGTACCCGCTGTCAGGGTAGCACCGGGCCGGGCATTGGGGGAACGCACGCGCGTCCTGTCAGTAGTCAAAACCCTGTGGTCCGGTGTAATCAACAACTTGCAGCCGCCCGGCTGAGGCCCTCTGTCGAGGTGTTACGCATGTTACAACGTAGGGCTTGTGCTCCAATTCGTCCTTGCTCTCCTGGCTGCCATTCGCGTCTTCTTCCGCAGTCGTCAGGACACCGCCCTGGAGATCCTGGCCCTGCGGCAGCAGGTCGCCGTGCTCAAGCGGAAACGACCCCGTCCCCGGCTGAATCGGCTGGACCGGTTTTTCTGGACTGCCTTGCGCCGCGTCTGGCCCTGTT
>VFZS01000026.1 GCA_016871095.1 Acidobacteriota bacterium | reverse complement strand
CAGGTCGCGCTCCTTGACGATCAAGGTCATGATGGTGAAGGCGGTGATGGGATCCAACCCGGCGGTGGGCGAATCGTACAGCACCAGGCGCGGCTCGGTGACCACGGCCCGGGCGATGCCCACCCGGCGGCGCATCCCGCCCGACAGCTCGCTGGGCACTTTCTCCAGGGTGTGTTCAAGCTCGACGAAACGCAGAGCTTCCTCCACCCGGCGGCGCATCTCCTCGGGCGAACAACGCAGGGCGGGCTGGTTGGCCAGGGGGTAGCCCACGTTCTCTTCGATGGTGAGCGAGTCGAACAGACCTCCCTCTTGAAAGAGTACGCCGATGCGGCTGCGAATGTCGAACAGCTCCCTCTCGCGCAGCGCGGTGATGTCCTGGCCGAAGACCCGCACGCGGCCGGCGGCGGGCCGCAGCAGGCCCAGCGCGGTCTTCAGCAGCACGGTCTTGCCGCTGCCCGCGGCCCCGAACAGAATGCAGGTCTCTCCGGCGCGCATCGCCAGGCTCAGCCGGTCCACCGCCGTCGAGTCCTCGAAGCGGACCGTGACGTTTTCGAACTCCAGCACCAGCGGTTCTTGATTCGGCATAGACCCGCTATAGATTGACGAAGATCCTGGTCAGGAAGAACGTAAGAAAGAAGATCACCACTGAGGACACCACCACGGCCTGGGTGGTGGCGCGGCCCACGCCCTGCGTGCCGCCGGTGGTCCTCAACCCGTAGAAACAACCCACCAGGGCAATAGCGAACGCGAAAGCGAAGGGTTTGACCAGGCCCTGGGCCACGTCCAGCCACTCCAGCGCCTGCCAGGCCCGGCTCCAATACTCCGAGGGGGTGAGGTTCAGCAGGAAGAAGGCGATCAGGAATCCCCCGAAGATGCCCACGAAGTCGGCGATGATGGTCAGCAGCGGCAGCACCGTGCAGGTGGCGATCAGCCGCGGCGTGACCAGCTTCTGGATGGGATCGGTGCCCAGGGCGCGCATGGCGTCGATCTGCTCAGTGACCTTCATCGAGCCCAGCTCGCTGGCCATCCCGGAGGCGTTGCGCCCGGCCACCAGCAGTGCGGTCAGCACCGGCCCCAGCTCGCGCACCAGGGTGATGGACACCACCTGGCCCACCTGCCCCACCGCGCCGTACTGGCTGAGCGCCTTGGCCAACTGCATGGCCATGACGGCCCCGCTGAAGAAGCCCGTCATGATGACGATGGGCAGGCTGCCCACCCCGATGATGTCCATTTGCAGGTAGATGTCGGAGCCGTAGTGGGGCCGGCGGGCGACGTTGCCGATGGCGCGTCCAGCCAGCAAGAAGAAATCCTGAACCGCCAGCACGGGCGATTTCAGCCAATCCAACAATCCGTCTGCTCCTCCGCATCACGATGGTAACATACAGTCTGCGGGCGCTCCGGCGATGAAAGGACTCACGGATATTCCCGGCTTGCGGGTGGGGCACGTCTCCGACTACGACGGTCTGACCGGCTGCACCGTGATCCTGTGCGAGGGCGGAGCGGTCGCGGGCGGCGACATCCGTGGATCGGCCAGCGGGACTGAGGAGTTCCCTACCCTGGACCCCGGGCACATCACCTCGCGTGTGCACGCCGTGGTGCTGGCCGGCGGCAGCGCCTTCGGGCTCGAGGCGGCCTCGGGCGTGCGCCGCTACCTCGAACAGAAGGGCATCGGCTTTGACACCGGCGCCGCCAGAGTGCCCATCGTGCCCTGCGCCATCCTGTATGACCTAAGCATCGGCAAGGCCGGCGCGCGGCCTACTCGGGAGATGGGCGAGGCCGCCGCAGCCGCGGCCACGACGGAAGCCGTGAAGGAAGGCGCCGTCGGCGCGGGCACCGGCGCAACGGTGGGAAAGATCTTCGGCATGCGCCAAGCCATGAAGTCGGGCGTAGGCTCGGCCACCGTGGCTCTCGAGGGCGCTTACACAGGCGTGCTGGTCGCGGCGCTGGCGGTGGTGAACGCGCTGGGCGACGTGGTGGATCCGGCCACCGGCAAGATCGTCGCAGGCGCGCGGCGCTCGCCCTCCAGTCGCGAGTTCGCCGACACCGCGCAGGTGATGAAGCGCGGAGCGCGCGGCGGCTTTCGCGGGCAGAACACCACCCTGGCGGTGGTGGCGACCAATACGCGTCTCAGCAAGGTGGAAGCCAGGAAGCTCGCCGAACAGGCCCAACTGGGGGTGGCGCGCGCCATCCGCCCGGTGCATACCATGTCGGACGGCGACGCGGTGGTGGCGCTATCGCTGGGCGAGGCCCAGGCGGACCTGAATGCGCTGGGCGTGGCAGCGGCCGAGGCCGTGGCGCAGTGCATTCTGCGCGCGGTGCGCCTGGCGCCCACCCTGGGCGGCGTGCCGGGCCTGGCCCGGTAGCACGCGCTTCAGCTTCCGCGCCATAGGATAATGACAGTGTGAGGCTGTGTCTCGGGCTGATGGCGTTGCTGCTCGCTGCCGCTGGCTGTGTGCCCGCGCAGGTCATCGAGTTCGAGTCCGGTGGCCTCCGCTACCAGACCCAGACCAAGGGTGGGGTGACGGTAATGTTCGCCCATCTGCCTGGTCACTTGCGAGATTACGCCACCGTGCAGGTGGCCGTCTCGAACGGTTCGAACGCTCCTGCCGTGGTCAGGGTGGACGACATCACCTTCCGCCGCCCGGATGGGAGCGCCCTACAGGCGGTGCCCGCGCGGACGGTGGTCCAGAAGCTACTGGCGCGGGGCAGCCGGAGCGATGTCATGCAACTGGTAAGCACTTACGAGGCTACGCTTTACGGCATCCCCGGCATCCGCTCGACCAATGGCTACCAGCAGCGGCGCCTTTCGGCAGAGGCGGAGCTGACCTCCGGAAGGCTGAAGGCGGCGGCGGCGGCCTCGGCTATCGTGTTGGTGGAGAACAAGTTAGCTCCCGGTCAGTCCACCGACGGGGCGGTGTTCTTCCCCGGCGGCGGCAGGCCCCTGGGCCCCGGCCACCTACAGGTCAGGATCGGTTCCGCGGCCTTCGAATTCTCAAGCGATCCCGACCTCACCAAGACGCTCCAGCCCTCCCGTATCCCCAAGTAGCACTGTCAAAGAACCACCGGCGCAAGCTGAAGCCCACACTGCAATGTGGGACAAGCTTCAGCTTGTCCACTGCAATGTAGGACAAGCTTCAGCTTGTGCACCCTCTCATCCCGGCGGAGAAAACGTAATACCGCACCGGCGGGATACGTGCTTTCCAGCGTGAGCGCAGGCTCGGGATCAGGAGGTCCCGTGCACCGTCGCCGGTCGCTTGGGTGGCAGCGAGACGATCCGGCGGGGGTCCCGTTCGTCCTGCTCCTTGAGATCGCGATAGATCGCCTCCAAATCGTATTGGAACCTGGCGGCGTGTTCCTCGCGCACCTTCCGGACTTCCTCAACGATAGGATCTTCCCCCATGCCACTAGTCTCCCATAAGCTCTTCCGGGGTGCAAATGACCGGCGGTTCGTATCCTCGCAGGGCGCAAGTCGCCCACACGGCCTGGCGCATCCGAGCGTTAGCGATGTGCCGGCAGTTCCAGGTGAGCAGGTAGTCCATGCCGTGGACGGCAGCCACTGCGATGTGGAGAGCATCCTCGATTGCCGTGTCCGGCAGAACGCCGCGATGCGCGAGGTCGCGAGCCAAGCTCAGGGCGTCCACCGTGAGATCCAGCAAGGGGATGAAATCAAGCGCACCCAGCCGCCGTTGCGCGGCTTCCTGGTCACCGGCGCTTGCTTCCTGGATGACGAGCCGGGAGACAAATAACTGGAACTCCCCACGCCGCAGATCCCACCACTCACGCGTGATCTGCTGATGCGCCGCCACGATCAGATCCCGGCTCGGCCGGGCCATCAGGTAGCTAATGATAGTCGTCTCGAGGTAGACTTTGGGCTTCATGAATGGCGCCGCATCAGAGCCGAGGGTACCACGCCATGGCTGTTCGGCGGGCGCTATCGCGCCACCGGTTCTGGCGCCTCGGCCCCCGCGGGCAGAACCGGGGGCGGGGCGTCCTGCATGTCACTGGGCCATCGAGCCGGGCCCCATCGCGGCGCGCAAAGAAGCTCAGCGGGGACCCGTGGGGCAGGCGGTTTCGCCTGCCCGCCGATTCTTTCACCACGCCGCATAGCCGCAGCCAAACCCGGTAGGGTAGGCCTCCAGCCCTGCGGCCGGTTTTCAAACCGGCCTGTCGCGCCGCGCAAAGAAGCTCAGCGTGGGCCGCGTGGGGCAGGCGGTTTCGCCTGCCCGCCGATTCTTTCACAGCGCGGCATAGCCGCAACCGCAACGGCGAGCTGAAGCTCGCCGCGGCACGCTCAAGCGTGCGCCACCCGTGGCGTGGGCTTCAGCCTGCCGCTGCCGGCATCAGCCCGCAGAACTCGTCGCGCCGCGCGAAAAAACTCACCGAGTGTAGTACAACGCCGCATAGCCGCAGTCAAACCCGGTAGAGTAGGCCTCCAGGCCTGCGGCCGGCTTTCAAACCGGCCTAAGCGGATCAGGCTGACGGCCTCTGAGCGGAGGACAGCGGCCAACAGACCAGGAGCGAGCAGCCGCTGGGTAGATCCCCACGACCGCCCGCTCTGTGGCTAGCAGTTGGCCTGGTCAGGTCACTTGAGATTGATTGGAAATGCTGTCCCCGCTTGTGGTGGCTTGATGCTAATACTGTAGCATGTTCCGGGGGACAGACCCTTCGTCTGCCAGTTGTAGATCCACATCTTCGTTAGCGTGTCGTAGCGCAGTCCGCTCTGTCCGGCGTCATCGACATCGATGACGCCCTGATCTGCCCCTGACGTACATGCCACCCTATTGATGAACACCTGCGGGCTCAGCCCGGAGCTGTCGATCAGGCCATTGTAATCGGCATACTGCCATTTCAACGGCACCGAACTCCCTTGCTTGAAGGTCGGAACCGAGGTCCAGGGCGGCGCAGGGTACGGCTGCAACAAGCCGACGAATTTGTAGTCCACGTAATATGTGCTGATGGAGGTCGCGGTGTTCCCGGCATTGTCGGTCGCATTGACCGTGAACACTTTGGTGCCCACGGAGCTGGTGTCGAAGTTCGTGCCGCTTGGTACGGGCCCAGCGCAACTGGCCACACCTGACAACGGGTCAGCGCAGATGTAGTCCGAGGCCATTGGCTGATTCAGTATATAGGTGGTTCCGTTGGCAGGCGCTGTGATTGCAATCGTCGGCGGCGTCTTGTCGATGTTGATGCCGTTGATGGTAAGGCTGGCGGAAAGGCCCGCATAGTCCGTGCAAGTGGCGCTCCGCGAGAGGTTCTTGCCCTCCTCGCTCACCACCTGCGGGGTGGCCGGAGGCGTCGCTACCCCCGAGGTCGCGTCCGTGCAGACGAAGCTCACCGTGACGTCGGTCTTGTTCCAGCCAGCGGCGTTTGGATCCGGACTACGGGTGCCTGTGAGGTTGGGCGGCGTAGCGTCGCGCTTGATGATCACTGACTGCGAGCTGGTTCCACCGGCGCTGGTGGCGGTGCAAGTGACCGTGACGCCATGGGTGTCGGTGGTGATGTTCGTCGTCACATCACACGCGTCGCTCTTATATGTGATTTGCGATTCAGGATCCGTCACCGTCCAGCTCACAGCAACGTTGCTGGTATACCAGCCGTTGCTGCCCACGGTGCCGACCACGCTCGGGGTGATCACCGGCGGCGTGGGGTCGGACACGCCCAGGGTGGTGGTTCCAAAACTTGCGCCATGATAGCTAGAGGGGGTGTATGTGCCTGTGATTGTGTGGACGCCAACTTCGCTTGGCGTGGAGGTGGTGCTGCACGCCCCTCCAGCGTTAAGGGTGCAAGGATTGGGCGCGAAAGTTCCCGCCTTGCTGCTCGCGAAGAGGACAGTCCCCTGGGGTATGGTGGTGCCCCCTGTCACGCTGGCCGTGCACGTACTGCTGTAGCCCACATTGATGGGGTTCGGTACGCAGCTCACCGTGGTCGTGGTTGGTGGAGGTAACGATGGCGCAAGGACGTTCACGCTGTAATCCTTGCTGTCCGTGGTTTTGTCACCTCCGGTAGGCCACGCTCTATGAGGATTGATGCTGGTGAGGCTTGCACTGAGCGTTATGCTGCCACTTGCAGGACCAGTTGGCGCCTGGAAGGTCCATGTCGCGGAAATAGGGCTGTTCTTGGCCAGGTTCGTGAAGGGGCCTGAGGTTGCCGGTCCAGAGTGTAACGTTAGTGACGTGTAGGCCAGCGTATAGCTCCCGCTCATCTTCCTTTCAGCGTCGGCAGCGGTACTGTCGTTGGAAATCTGGAAGGTTACGCTGAGGGTGGCGCCGCTGGCGACGCTAAAGGTCGCTGCTGTTGGGCTGCTCCTTGTAACGTTCAGGAAAAGGGTTTCTGCTACTACGGGCTCTTGGGCATGGGCAACGATGCCCGCTGTTAGCAGAGTGATGATGAGGCCGATGGTTATTCGCCTCATGAGGACTTCGGTCATTCAGTTGCTCCTTTGTCTTTCTGCCATTACTTGTTCACGACTAATGGCAGAGAGTCTGTCCCGCCTCAGCTGGAAATGGAGGAAGCGTTCTCCCACTAAGATAATGGAGGGAACGCATGAAGAAGCAACGGAAGCGGTACAGCGCCGAGGAGAAGGTGGGCGTCCTGAGGAGGCACCTGCTGGAGGGGGTTCCGATCTCGGCCCTCTGTGACGAGCTGGGTTTGCAGCCCACCATGTTCTACCGCTGGCAGAAGGAGTTGTTTGAGAACGCGGCGGCAGCCTTCCAGCCCAGGGCCCACTCTAACCACCACCGGGCCCAACAGGAACGGATCGAATACCTGGAGAAGAAGATCCAGACCAAGGACGAGGTTCTGGCTGAGCTGATGGCGGAGCACGTGGCGCTAAAAAAAAGTCTTGGGGAACTCTGACCGGGGTCTGGGTGCCGCATGACAGACGGGATCAGATCGTGGATTTCGTCCGGCGCTGGTCCCAGAATAGCGAGATCGGCACCGGACGCTTCCTCGGGTGGCTCAACATGACGGCCAGCAAGTTCTATGCGTGGCGGGAGCGCCACGGCCGCGTCAACGAGCACAACGGTTGGATTCCCCGGGATTTCTGGCTGGAAGAGTGGGAGAAGCAGGCGATTGTGAACTTCCATGTGCAGAACCCGCTGGAGGGGTACCGGCGGCTGACCTTCATGATGCTGGATCGAGACGTGGTGGCGGTGAGTCCGGCCAGTGTGTGGCGGGTGCTGAGCCGAGCGGGGCTGCTCCGGAAATGGAACGGGAAGCCTTCGCGCAAGGGCACGGGCTTCCAGCAACCGCTGGGGGCGCACCAGCACTGGCACACCGATGTTTCCTACATCAACATCTGCGGAACGTTCTACTACCTGTGCAGCGTGCTAGACGGCTACAGCCGTTTCATCGTGCACTGGGACTTGCGGGAGTCGATGCGCGAAGCCGACATCGAGATCATCCTGGAGCGGGCCAAGGAGAAGTACCCCGCAGCCCGACCGCGGATCATCTCCGACAACGGGCCGCAATTCATCGCCCGAGACTTCAAGGAGTTCATCCGGATCTCGGGTATGACGCACGTCCGAACGTCGCGGTGCTATCCGGAATCGAACGGAAAGATCGAGCGCTGGCACAAATCGCTCAAGGGCGAGTGCATTCGGCCAGGCACGCCGCTGTCGCCGGAGGATGCCCGGCGCTTGATCGGGCGGTACGTGGACCACTACAACACGGCGCGGCTGCATAGCGCCATCGGCTACCTCACGCCGCAGGACATGCTGGGCGGCCGCCAGGCCCAGATCCACGCTGCGCGCGACCGTAAGCTGGAAGAGGCGCACCGAGAGCGGCAACTGCGCCGACAACAGGCGACCTTACAAGTGGAGCTACAATGACTGTGCCAGGTGAAACGGAAGCGGGCTCTGCTGGGAAGCACCCCTGCCTAGGGATAGCCTGGTGGGCTCATCGAGACGATGAGGCAGGGGCGTGCGAGTTCTGCTCTGCGCCCCTTCCCAACCCCATCGGATCGGTAGACCCCTATGCCTTGAAAATCCCCGCCCCGCAGGGGCGGAAAATTAGCTTCGGGAGAACACCGCTCCTCCATTTCCGGCTGAACCAGTACAGATGGGCTTGAGCTGTTGCTGCCCTGATCGTGTCGTATCTAGCGAAGCCGCTGTTTTTTCGATTCTGCTACAGGTGGCCCAAGGAACTCACCCCTGAGCATCAACGTGTCATGGAGTTGATGCGCACCCTGCCCTTCCGCCACCAGCCGTCAGCCAATCCCGAATTGTCTCGCACTGCTCTGGCATCCATCGATAGGCAACCGCCTACCCACCCCCGAGGCGGGGCCCTCCTCAAGTGCGCTACCTTGGCCCCCTACGCCATTCCCAAGGGGGAACCGGGGCCCGGTCAGCCCACAACCCTCGCCGCTCAACCCGCGCCTCCGCCTCCAGGCGCTCCAGGGTGCCGTCCCCACGCGCGTATTGCCTATACCACCACGCGAGGCCTGCCTGCACCAGCTCGTGATTCAGGTTCCGGCCGTCGGGCAGCAGCACCTCGCCCACCGCGCGCCCGTACCGGTCGGTGTCCCTCACCCGGACCGTGACCACATTCCCGAACGCCAGCTCGCCGGTGAACTGCCGCGCCCTGGTGCCGAACGCCTGCGCACGCTCGGGGCAGTCTATCCCGTACAGCCTCACCCGCACCTGCTCGCGCCCAATCAGGACGGTGATGCTGTCGCCGTCCGTCACGCTTGAGTTCTCTGGGACGTCCGCGAACGGCCTGTTCGCCCGGGTCGGTGGAGATGCGCCTCCTGCCCGGAGCGTGTCTCACCACGGTAACGCTGGTCAAAATGAGCAGATTCCGCCTCGGCCTCGGCCGCATGGTACGATGTGTCTGTCAGATTGGAAGGAGGAGGTCCCGTCGATGAAAGCCATAGCCACGATCAACTTCAAGGGTGGGGTGGGCAAGACTACGCTGACGTGGCTGCTGGCGCGCCACGCCGCGGAAAAAGAGGGCAGGAAGGTCCTCGTCATCGATGCGGACGCCCAGATGAGCCTCACGCTCGCCCTCGGCATCGACGAAGTCAAGGGGCAGTTCGTTGCGGGATTTGGCGACTGGTACGAGAACCAGCACAAGAAGCGCAACAAGACCCTCCTGGACGCCGTGGATCGATACGAACGGTACGCGTCGGGAAACTCACCGCACTTCGACTTCCCGATCGATACCGCGTTCATCTACGAGGTCAGCCCCCACCTTCACTTTGTCCCCTCGGTTCCCGATCTCTACTGGCAAGAGCTAATCTTCGATCACGAGTCTCTAAAGGGTTTCATGAAGGCTCTTCTGGGCAAGATAGAGCATTCGGCGGGACGACCCGATGTGGTGTTTTTCGACTGTCCGCCGTCGTTTACAATCCTGTCCTACTCGATATTGAGCAACTGCAGCCTCATGCTCATCCCGGCGAATCCAGACGTTTTCGCTGCCACGGGACTCGCCATCATGGTGGACGGGCTCAGGGGACGAATCCAGCCTTGGCCGAAACCGGAGTTGGCGGTCTTCATGAACAAGGCGGACTGGCGCGGAGGGCGATTGACCAGAGAGAGCCAGTTCTTCCTCAATCGGGTCACCGCGACCGCGTTGGAGCTTCAGCAGCAAGGGACAGACATTCGGCCCCTGAACACCTTCATCCCGTTGCGAGCAGCGATCCGCAAGTGTATCAGCTTTGGGGGCTTTCCTGAGGAATTCAGACCCTTTGTCTCGCAACTTTGGAAAGAGGTTCGGGACCTGCTTGCAGTCTGATTGAATGTGACTCATGAGACAAACAACCCTACAGCGCCTCCTGGCACAGTTTCGGAAGGTTCGAGACGTGCTGGAGGAAAGCATCCTAACCATCGAGGAAGAACTGAAGCGCGGCGAGGAGCCCAGTCGGCAGGTCCGACGTAAAGCGACGAGCTCAGCGGTGTCGATCTCCCCCGAGGAGGAGCAATCACTCAGGGGGGAGTGGCAGCGCCTGAGGGATCAGCTCAGGGAGGCGGCTGATCCTCAGACTCACCTGCGGGAATTTGTGCACCGGAAATCCAAGGAGGAACTGAAGGCTTTCCTTCGGGCGAATGCGCTTCCGATTGAGCTCAAAGCCTCGAAGCAGGACATCGTGAGGCACCTGGCACAGCTTCTGAAGGTGGCTGAAACCATAAGCGGCGGTACCGTGCCGACTGTAAACGCTCCGCAGTAAGGGGCCCCCATTACCTCACTGGGGGCTATCGACCGCCAGCCAGCAGATCAACCTGACATCCTCCTCTTCGATCGGAGGGAGTGGTTCCGGCGCCCGGAACGGTTCCAGGCCAAGCTGGCGCACCGTTTCGACGATGCGGCGGGATGCATCCACGCCGTCCGCCGACGCCAATGCCTCCCGGATCTGCTTTTCGATCCTAATTCCCCATGGCGCTTCCACCGCATCAATAACTCCGTCAATCTCCTCTTGGGCGAGGTCCGGCGGCGCAAACTTCCGGAGATGAGCCGCCGCCGCCCGCAGGACGGGTCTCACCTTGGGCTGAAGGTTGGCGGGATCGGTGGCAAACTGCCATTCGTCAAAGATATCCCGGCGGGCGTCCGCTATCCTCCAGACGTCAGGCAAGGTCTGGTCGTTTCCCCTCTTGCCTCCGGGCCTGCAGTTCTGGATGGCCCCCGAGTGGGGCGCGTGCCCGAGCCCAGGAATCGACCTGCAGCGCCTACAGAGTGCCGCCCGGCCCAACACGTTGCTCATATAGACCGACGGCAAACCTCTCGTCGTGCCCATTGTCCTGAAAGGGCCCGCACCGCCGGTCTTCGGCCGGCCCCCGAGGAGCACCTGCCAGCCTCCGCGCAAGCCAGGATAGAGCCCAACTGTCTACTGCACGAGCTCCCCTGCTTCCATCTGGGCAGCCGCCCAAGTGTCCGATAGCACCTCCGCCTGCTCCAGGACCGTTAGCGTAGCCTTCTCTTGCTTGTCCGGCGGGTAGCCGTGCTTTCGCAAAACGCGCTTCACCAACACACGCAGGCGGGCGCGCACATTCTCGCGTAGGGTCCAGTCGATCGTCACGTTGTTGCGGACGGTCTCGACCAGCTCTCGTGCGATGGCACGCAGCGTCGGCTCCCCGAGGACCTTCACCGCGCTGTCGTTCGTCTCCAGTGCGTCATAGAAGGCCAGCTCGTCTTCCGAGAGACCGAGCGACTCCCCCCGACGGTCGGCCTCGCGCATGTCCCTTGCGAGCGCGATCAGCTCCTCGATGACCTGCGCGGCCTCGACGGCGCGGTTCTGGTAGCGGCGGATGGTCTCCTCTAGCATCTCGGCGAAGGAGCGAGCCTGCACGACGTTCTTCCGCCGCCGCGTGCGGATCTCCCCGTGGAGCAGTTTGCGCAGCAGTTCCACGCTGAGGTTGCGCTGGGGCATCGCGCGGACCTCGGCCAGGAACTCGTCGGAGAGAACTGAGATGTCCGGCTTCTTGAGACCGGCTGCGGCGAAGATATCCACGACGCCTTCCGGCGCAACGGCGCGAGAGATGATCTGCCGCACGGCGTGGTCCAATTCCTCTTCAGGCCGGGCCTCGCCCGCGGCACGCTTGGCCAACACTGCCTGCACAGCTTGGAAGAAGGCCACGTCGTCGCGGATGCGGAGCGCCTCGGGGTGCGGGACCGCCAGGGCGAATGCCTGCGAGAGCTCGCGCACGGCGTGTACGCAGCGGTCCTTCCCGTTCTCCTGGGAGAGGATGTGCTCCTGGGCGAGCGGCAACAGCGCCACTCGCTCCTGGGGCGTTCCAGCCGTCCACTTGGACCAATCAAACCCGTGAAAGAGGCCGCAGCAGACCTCGTACCTCTCCAGCATCACGGCCACAGCTTCATCCTGGTCAAGGGCGGTACGCCCTGTGCCTCCGCTCTCCGTGTAGGTCGCAAGCGCCGCCTTAAGCTCGTGGGCGAGGCCCAGATAGTCCACAACCAGCCCGCCGGGCTTGTCCAGGAACACGCGGTTAACGCGCGCGATGGCCTGCATCAACCCGTGGCCGCGCATCGGCTTGTCCAAATACATCGTGTGGAGTGACGGCGCGTCGAAGCCGGTGAGCCACATGTCGCGCACGAGCACAACCTTGAACGGGTCCGCCACATCGCGGAAGCGCTTGGCGAGCGCCTCACGGCGGCGCTTGTTGCGGATATGTGGTTGCCAGTCGGCCGGGTCGCTGGCCGAGCCGGTCATCACCACCTTGATTTCACCCCGCTCGTCGTCCGCGTGCGCCCAAGCTGGCCGCAGGCGCACCAGCTCGCGGTAAAGCTCGACACAGATGCGCCGGCTCATGCAGACTACCATCGCCTTGCCGTCCATGGCTTCAAGGCGCTTCTCGAAATGCTGGACAATGTCCTCTGCGACGAGCCTCAGCCGCCTCTCCGCGCCCACGATGGCTTCAAGCTGCGCCCACTTGGTCTTGAGCTTCTCTTTGCGTTCGACCTCCTCGCCTTCGGTCGCTTCCTCGAAGTCCGGGTCAATCTTCGGCCGCTCGGCTTCGTCGAGCGCTAGTCTGGCCAGCCGGCTCTCGTAGTAGATTGGCACCGTGGCGCGGTCCTGCACGGCGCGCTGGATATCGTAAACGCTGATGTAGTCGCCGAAAACCGCGCGTGTGTTGGCGTCCTGAAGTTCGATTGGGGTGCCCGTGAAACCGATGAAGGAGGCACGCGGGAGCGCATCCCGCATGTGACGCGCGAAGCCGTCGATGAAATCGTACTGGCTGCGGTGCGCCTCGTCCGCGATCACGATGACGTTCCGCCGCTCGGAGAGTGTCGGGTGCCGGTCCCCCTTCTCCTCCGGGAAGAACTTGTGGATCGTCGTGAAGACCACGCCGCCGGCCTCCACGCGGAGGAGCTCCCGCAAGTGCGCGCGGCTTTCCGCCTGCACAGGGGGCTGGCGCAAGAGCTCGCTACAGCGGGAGAATGTGCCGAAAAGCTGGTCATCCAGGTCATTGCGGTCGGTGAGGACGACGATGGTGGGGTTCTGCATCGCCGGCTCGCGGACGATACGGCCCGCGTAGAAAGCCATTGTCAGGCTCTTGCCCGAGCCCTGTGTGTGCCAGACCACGCCGATGCGCCGGTCGCCCGGCTTGCCGCCGGGCCGCCGGCCAGTCGCGGAGCCGCCTATGGCTTCCGCGAGCCAGTCCGCCTCTTGTTGCAGCTCAGCCGCGCGCAACGTCTCGGCCACCGCAACGCGCACGGCGTGGAACTGGTGGTAGCCCGCCATCTTCTTGGCGATTCGCCCGCCGCCCTCGTCCTCGAAAACGACAAAGTCACGCACCAGATCCAGGAAACGCTGCTTCGCGAAGATACCCTCGATCACTACCTGTAGCTCGGGCAAGTGCTGATCGGCCAGCCGTTCGCCTGACACCGTCCGCCAGGGCTTGAACCATTCCCGCCCCGCTGTCAGCGTCCCCACCCTCGCCTCCACTCCATCGGAGATCAGCAGCAGTGCGTTAGTGGAGAAGAAAGTGGGGACCTCGGCCTTGTAGGTTTGAAGCTGCTGGAAGGCCGTCCAGATCGTGGCATTCTCATCGGCCGCGTTCTTGAGCTCGATGACACCAAGCGGCAGGCCGTTGACGAACAGCACCACGTCCGGCCTCCGTGTCTGTCTGTTCTCTCTGACGCTGAACTGGTTGACCGTGACCCAGTCGTTGGCCTCGGGGTTGTCGAAGTCGATCACACGGGCCTGCGCACCGCGGATCGTGCCCTCTGATGTGCGATACTCTACCGTTACCCCGTCCCCCATCAGGCGATGCATGGCGCGGTTGCGCATGATGAGGTCCGCGCCTTCGGGCCGGGCGAGCTTGCGGAAAGCGTCCTCCAACGCCTCGGCGGGGAGATCTGGATTGAGCCGCGCCAACGCATCCCGCAGGCGCCCCGTAAGCATTACCTCATCCCAGGCAATGCGCTCCGCAGCCAACTCGCCCGGCGCGATCTCCACGCCGTTCTTGACGGACCACCCCGCGCTCTCGAACCAGGCGAGCGCGGCCTGTTCGACTACGGATTCCGTGATGCCCTGTTCCGTCATGGTGTTGCCTCCGCAGCGCCGTCCGGTGCGGCGTCAACCTCGACGTTTTCGGCTTCAACATCAAACTCGGCTAGCTTGACTCGGTAGGTCCCCGGCTCCATCTGAAACAGGACCTCGCTGGGTCGAAACTCGGCCTCGAAGATGCGGATGATGTCGTGGGCTTCGTCCACGAACTCGTTGAAGCTTGCGTTGTCCTCATACAAGAGACTCCGGGAAGGCTGGGGGGGCCGGTCCTGGCGGTGGACACGGTAGAGGAAGCCGACAATGGTGTCAGCCGCCTGCGCAGCCAGTAGTGCTTGCACCGATTCCATCGCAGGACGCGGTTCGGCCGAGCCGTGCGAGGCGAACCCACACTGGTTGCGCAGCTCACAGATACCGTGGATGGCTGTGTGTAAACCGTTGAGGGTCTGCACGAGGCTCTTCCTAATCCCCGCCTCCTCGCTTGCTGTACGCGGCAGGAAGGGCAGGAACTGGGAAACGGTCTTGAACAGCGTGGGCAAGTCGTCGTCTTCGTTGTAAGAGATGGTTCGTTCACTGAGAACCGCCTTGCAGACGCTCTCCACCAGCGTCTTGGCGAGATCGAACGCCAGGCCGGGTTTCTCGACCACCGCTGCCTCGATGCTCCTCACCTGCTGCTCGACATGCGTCAACCCAGCCGCGATCGCGTCGCGCGTGCCGTGCATCACGAAGGGCGCGGTGAGAACTTCGGCCATCAGACCACTCTCCCAATGAACTCTTCCGCGTCCTTCACTCGCAGCTCGCCGGAGATGAGCTTCGGCAGCAGGGTGTCGCGCAGGGCGGCGAGTGTGCGGGAATGCACGGCGCGACGCCAAGTGCTCTCGATAATTGGGCTAATGGCCCTGTCCATGGCTCGAAGCAGTTCCGGTTGACACGGAATTGGCAACTTCGCACTGGCCAAGTGATGTCGCTGGATGTGACCCATCGTCGTGGCCTTGCCCGCTGCGATGTGCCGGAAGTCGTCGAGGTGCAGGTGAACGCTGAGGTAGCAAAGCCATTTCGGATACTTGTCCGAAGTCACCTTGAACAGGTGCTGGTTCAGAGCACCCTGACCACCAGCCCACAAGACACACTCAAGGGACCCCGACCAAGAAAACAGCACGTCCCCGTCCTCCACGATGTAGTCGGGTTCAAGATTCAGGCTCGCCCGGTCGGCGCCGATTGTGTGGCCGGCTCGCAACTGGGCGATCTTGATCACGGGCAGCCAGCGCTCACCCTCGGGAGGATACTTCTGCAATGCAAGCCCATTGAGAAACCTTGCGGCTTCGTCCAGGCTCTTCACCTCCCACCCCGCCGGAATCTCGCCCAGTTCGGAGTCCACGAGACGGCGGGGGAATAGATCGGCGACGTCCCGGGGCAGGCCGGGATTGCGGCCCTCCGTCTTGGCGCGCACGGGGTCAAAGTCCACGAACCAGGACTTGAAAAGCGCCCGCGCCATCGCCTCCAGTGTGTCGTTCATGCGTCGGTTCAGCTCGATCTTGTCGTCCAGCGTGCCAAGGATGTGCGCGATGGCGCGCTGTTCCACTGGGGGCGGAAGGCGGAAACGAAACCGCTTGATGCGTTCCGGGGATGTGTGTTTGACTGTTGTTCCTGTCGCGCTGGCTACAACCTCATGCCGGTACTCCTGGCTGCACATGAGGTAATGAAGGTACCTGAGGTGAACAGCGTCCTCGTGCTTTGGAGCGACCTTCCCAAGTCGCTGGTTGTGGAGATACCGCAGACCTTCACCGCTCCGTGGGACAAAGGCCGGATAGCCCAATGTATCGGCGTTCTTACTGAGATCCGTCATCGTGACCAGGAGGTCGCCGTCGCTCAGGACGAACTCATCCGGCACCGGTCCATCGTAGTACTTGAGTTTTTCGGCCTTGAACCCACCGCCGATAGCAAAGTTGCCAGGAGTCAGGAGAATGTCCCCCGGCGCCTCATCGCGGAAGAATTCGCCTTTGAAGGCAAAGCCATGTTTGATGTCAATGACATCTCCGAGGAGTCTTTCGGTCCACTCACCCGCCATACCCAAGCTCCTTCAGGTTGGCGGCGATCGCGGCGTCCAGCTTAGCCGCCTCGGCCTGCTGCTCCCGCAGAGTCGCGGTGAGCCGCTTCATCTTCTCCCCGAACGGCTCTCCGTCTTCCTCCCGCGCTTCCGCGCCCACGTAACGCCCAGGCGTGAGGACGTGGCCGTGCTTGCGGATGTCGTCGAGCGTCGCGCTCTTGCAGAAACCGGGCACGTCGCCGTACTCGCCCGCCTCCTCCTCGCCACGCCATGCGTGGTAGGTGCTGGCGATGCGGGCGATGTCGTCGCCGTTCAGCTCGCGGTGGGTCCGGTCCACCATGCTGCCCACGTCGCGGGCATCAACGAAGAGCACTTGGCCCCGGCGGTCACGGAAGCGGCGGTTTTTCTTGTCACGCGCCAGGAACCAGAGGCAGGCCGGGATCTGCGTCGAGTAGAAGAGCTGGCCGGGCAGCGCGATCATGCAATCAACCAGGTCGGCCTCAACGATGGCCCTGCGGATGTCGCCCTCACCGGACTGGTTCGACGACATCGAGCCGTTGGCGAGCACGAAGCCGGCCGTGCCAGTGGGCGCGAGGTGATGGATGATGTGCTGCACCCAAGCGAAGTTGGCGTTGCCCACCGGCGGAACGCCGCACTTCCAGCGCTTGTCCTCGCGCAGCCGCTCACCGCCCCAGTCGCTCACGTTGAAGGGCGGATTGGCGAGGATGAAGTCAGCCTTGAGGTCGGGAAAGCGGTCGTTGTGGAAGGTGTCGCCGTGCGCGATCAGGCCTTCGATCCCGCGGATGGCGAGGTTCATCTTCGCGAGGCGCCACGTAGTGTAGTTGGATTCCTGGCCGTAGATCGAGATGTCGGCCCTGGCTCTTCCCCCATTGCCGTTGCCGCTCGCGTGGGCGCGGATGAATTCGACCGACTGCACAAACATGCCCGAGGAGCCGCAGCAGGGATCGTAGACGCGGCCCTTGTATGGCTCCAGCATCTCGACCAGGAGCCTGACGACACAGCGGGGCGTGTAGAACTCCCCGCCCTTCTTGCCCTCGGCGCTGGCAAACTGCGATAGGAAATACTCGTATACGCCACCGAGCACGTCCCTAGACCGCGCCTCGGCGTCGCCCACCCGGATGTTGCTCACCATGTCAATGAGCTGGCCGAGGCGCGGCTTGTCCAGGGCGGGGCGGGCGTAGTCCTTGGGCAACACGCCCTTCAGCACGGGATTGTCGCGCTCGATGCCGCCCATAGCGTCGTCAACCAGCCGGCCAATGGTGGGCTGCTTTGCCTGAGCCTTGAGGTGCGCCCAGCGCGCCTCGGGCGGGACCCAGAACTTGTCGTGCGCGCGGTATTCGTCCGGGTCCTCGGGGTCGGCGCCCTCGGCCCGCTGGGCATCAAGCCGGGCGTGCTGCTCCTCAAAGGCGTCGGAGATGTACTTGAGGAATAAGAGACCCAGGACGACGTGCTTGTACTCGGCCGCGTCCATGCTGCCGCGCAGGGCGTCCGCCATCCGCCAAAGCTCGGCCTCGCAACCTACGGTAGCGGCGGTGTCGTTTCGGTTAAGCAGGTTTCTTGCTCTTGTCATCGGTCGATTGAGTGCGACCCCAAACCACGGGCCGACTGGCTCCTATTCTAACGCCCGCCGCCCCTCTGTGACACCACTGGTGCGGCACAGGTCGCGAAGCCCTTGGAGGGCAGCCTCCTGCCCGGCTCGGAATTCCGAATGAGGCAGGCTGGGCATGCTGTTGGGCGGGGCCTGCCGAAGCTGGCAGTGCTGGCCGCAGCTTTGACCCCTGCCTGAATCCGCCGGTTAGGTACGTTCTGCGGCTCGAGTGCGATTGAAGTCGTCGCCGGCGGCGGGAGGGGCGCGCTGCCATCCGCGGGGCCTCGCTGGCTGTACCGGCCCCGTCCGGCCAAGGTGTAGCACATCAGTCCCAGCAGGGCTCAGTCCCCAAGGCCCACAACGTTCACTCCCTAACCCCACAATCTTTCCCCTTCCTTTTCAACATGCTAACCCTACACCAACCCCTCTCCCCTCTCACCCCCCTGCTACTCTCTTACCGGAGCACCGCCTCCCGGGCGGCCACCGCCCAATTTGGCTTCGTTCGTCCACATTTTGCTTTTTTATGGCCACCGAAAAACAAATCCACGCCAACCGCCGCAACGCCCGCCGCAGCACCGGGCCCAGAACCCCCGCCGGAAAAGCCGTCTCCAGCCAGAACGCCCTCAAACACGGCCTCCGTGCCCGCGCCGCTCTCCTCCCGACCGAGGACAAACAGGATTTCGCCCGCCTCTTCAATGACTTCCGCGCCGCCTACCACCCTGCGGGCTGCCTGGAGGAACTCCTCGTCGAACAAATGGCCATCGCCTGGTGGAAGCTTTCCCGCCTCACCCGGTTCGAGTCCCACTTCTATCAGAAC